>JAUYKE010000040.1 GCA_030700125.1 Candidatus Colwelliibacteriota bacterium | reverse complement strand
TTATAATGTATTTCACGCTGCCCGACAAGCTAGCGTGAAGCACATTATTTTCGCAAGCACTAACCGCGTTACTCACGGTTACGAAAAAGATGAGCCGTACTCAAGTATCGTTGCGGGTAAATACGAAGGAATTAAGCCGGGCGGATACCTCATGATAAATGAGGACATGCCGGCAAAGCCCGACAGCTTCTATGGAGTAAGCAAGTTGTTCGGCGAAAACTTAGGACGCTTCTATTACGAAAAGTATGATATCCCGGTCACCTGCCTAAGAATAGGGAGCGTCAATAAAAGCAATAAACCTGAATTAATCCGCGACTTCGCTACGTTCTGCAGCCATCATGACCTAGCTCAATTAGTGGAAAAATGCGTTGAAGCCGATAATTTAACTTTTGATATATTTTACGGCGTTTCCCAAAATACCTGGCGTTTTTGGAGTTATGAGAACGCCCAATCAAAATTAGGATATTCTCCCGAAGCTGACGCTCAAAGTTATCGATGATCGGAGATCGAAAATTACCCAATCCCCTATCCTAATCTTCAAAGAGACCTTATAATGGCGATATGGATCCATTAGATTCAAAACTGGATGTCCTGGAGAAGAAGGTAGATGAACTCCAGCGCTCAATTAATAAGATAAGAAAAATATTTCTCTGGATGCTGATATTAACGCTTCTATTTTTCCTTTTGCCTCTCGCAGGACTCTTTTTCTTGGTCCCTAAATTCTTATCGACTTACAGCAATATACTCCAGCTGCAATAACTGAATGGCGGAAAAACATATAAAAATTTCCCGGAGCGGACTTAAACTTTTTGAAGAGTGCCCGCGTTGTTTTTGGCTAAATTTGCATCACAAGATAAAAAGACCCCCGGGTTACCCTTATACCCTATCGGGCGCGGTGGACTATCTTGCGAAAAGAGAGTTTGATTCGTTTAGAGAAAAAAACGATTTACCGGCCGTCATAAAAAAAGCCGGGATAGAGGCAAAGCTTTTCTCCGGTCGGGAATTGGCCGACTGGCGAAGTAATTTTACGGGAGTTCGCTACCAAGATCCGGAACTCAATGCCACCTTGTATGGAGCGATTGACGATATTCTGGAGTTTCCTGACGGCTCTCTCGCAGTTGTTGATTATAAATCTACCGGCGCTCGGGAGATTACAATTTACAGCGATTATCAGAAGCAAATGGATATTTATTCTTATATCCTTGCGAAAAGCGGTTATAAAACGAAGGATAAGGCTTACTTCGTTTTCTACATTGTTCAGAAGGACGGCGATTTTAACGACCGGCTTAACTTCAAAGGAGAAGTAAGAGAAATTACTGTTGATCCGTCCTGGGTGGAAGAAACTTTTAAGCAGGCGGTGAATTTAGCTCGATCGGAAGAAATGCCTCAATCTGCAACGGATTGCAAGCACTGTCAGTTTGTTACTGATATCCAAGCTCTCGGGCAGTAAACCGACCGGAGGTCAGCTTGAAAAACCGAAAGAGTTGTGCTATATATTGTGGCGGAGGCAATTCAGGCAGTAGCTCTGCGCTTTCCCAATCACTGTTAGTGATAGCTCTTTACATCGGGAGTTTAGCAGAGAGGAAAGTCCGGACATCCCTCCGACTTTATGTCGGAGAGCAAGGTAGCGGGTAACGCCCGTCGCGGGTAACCGTAGAGGTGCGAGCAGTGACGTCGCGTGGCGCAAGCTTTACGCGAGAGCCCTATCCCAACGTAGAAGGCTCAATCTGGCTATAGGGATAAAAGGCCAGAGTGAAACGGCTAAATCCTTACCCGGATGCAAGGTCGTACCAGGTACCATACGGTATCTGGGGTGCCGCATGAGCCCGAGAGTAATCGAGGGCCTAGATAAATTACTGCTACTCCGACCTTGCGTCGGAGTACAGAATCCGGCTTATCGATTGCCTCCACAAAAAAGGAACTTCTCTTAAGAGGAGTTCTTTTTTTGTGTCTAGAAGAACAAGATTTATTCAAGGTGTTCAACATCTAAGATTTCTTTACCGATTTCTTTCTCTATCCATTCCAGATCCTGAAGAAGTTGCTTTTCCTTTCTATCTTCTTCATCAGCTAAAGTCTTACTAAGTTTTACCTTATTTACGACTGCCAATTCGGCTTCAATATCCCTTCGGAGTACAGCAAGACCTCTTCTAATGGCCTCTTCCACTTCTTGCATTTCCTTCCTAAAACGAAAGTGCTTTTTCCGCCCATGGTAAGTATGGAAGCCGATAAAAGTTAAAAGCCCTAATACTAAGACCAAGAGTATCAGGGAGAAGATAAGATAGAGAGTTTCGTAACTTAAACGCGAAGATCCAAATTGAATAGCAGTTTGAGTAGCCGTCATTTTAACTTGAGGGCTGGGAGCGCTCAACTCCTCTCCCGACTTATTTTGAGCCCATAAAATATATTGGCCACTAGGAAGAAATTGGGAATGAGAATAGAACCAATTCCCCGTTTTATCAACCGGCGCCTTGAGATTGAGGGTCTCGCCTGTTTGGGTGTTTTGGAGATAGATAACTATTTCCCCACCCGGAATCTCACTTTTACCGCCGATATAGAACAATTCTTCATTAGTTATATTTTCAGAAACTAGTGTTACAAGGGGCGGCGAAAGTTGGAGCTCACGGGCTTCGGCAACGTGGGCGCCCAGAGACCCCCAGCTTAAAGTGATTAAAAGTAAGAAAATGGCAAGGGATTTTGCATTGCGCGCTTGTCCCTCTTTAAGCTCTGCTAATCGAGCGCTAATAACTGGATCTTGAAGAGCTCCTCCAGCTATTTTTCCTTCAATCCTTCGATGCCATTTCCAGGCGTGCCACCCTAAGAAACTAAGTAATCCAATTAAGATAAATCCGATTAATCCCACCAAGAGCCAAGAAACAGTTACTCTTGAAGTAACTCGTATTCCTTCCCCCGATATTACCTGGAAGAAAGCTTGAACAACTTCTATTTTTTCTTTTTCCTCCTGATAATTCCCCGCTTTATCGTAGGCACGGACAACCACTTCATATTTACCTAATTCAAGAGTAGGAGTGTAGGGGCTAGTAGCTTCAATGAATAAAGATTGTGATTCTGAAGAGTCGGACGGAGAAGGGAGAGGACCCGATAATTTAATTAATTTTATTTCATAGTGATCGAGCCCTGAATACTTATCAGTTGTTTCCCAGGAGATAATGGGAATAGGCCGAGTTGTTCGTTTTCGGGGCGATATTTCAATCGGGAATTCTGCCGGAGGAGTAGTATCAATATTAAATGCAAAGTGAGTTATTCCGCCCCAGGAGCCGCCTCTTAAAGACTTAATATGAAAATAGTGGACTCCGTCGGAGAGACTTCGATAAGTAATGCCGGTCCTAATTCCCTCCGAAATATCATCGGGAAGATCAACTGGGTTATCGCTCACTTCGTAGCTGTATCCTTGGGCAGCTGGATCTCCTTCCCATCGGAAAACTACGTTTGGATTAGGATACCAGAGAGCTGAATCAGGATGAGTCTCGGAGACAACAAGGGGTCCTGCCGGGGGTGGGAGAACAAAGTCGTAAATTCCGCTCCGGATGTCTTTTAAAACATCTGTCCCTTTGCCGTCGTTCAGCAACACTCTTGATACGTCTTCAAAACGCAATATTGCCGTCCCAACTTGCCTTACTCTGAAAGTAAGGTTTGTAACCAAACCTCGACTAACATTTATCCCGCCCGGGATGCCGCCCTGAAGCTTAATCTCACCTTTTTGGTTATTGAACCGAGGGGGACTTGTCCAGACCTCGACGATAGACTGACCGGTAGATGGTGAGATTAATTGAATCTTATCGGAAGGAAAGCGTAATCCAATATCAATTACGTTTATTGATTCACCTTCTGTATTTAGGAGAATTGAAACACTATAAGTGCTCCCGACTGAAAAAGTGCCGCCGGAAGGACTTACTGATAAAGTAGCCGCTTGGGCTGAAGATATTCCTGCAAAAGTAGAGAAAAGGAACGCCAAAAGAGCATACTTCATATTTTATCTAAGTATATCCTATTTCTTTCTAGGAGTTGCTTTATTTCTTCCACTTCTTCTACGGAGTCTAATTGCGATAATGAGAGTGAGAAGGGCAAGAATAGGAATGCCTAAAGTCAAGAATGCTTGAGGAACATAAACCGTTTTCTCGGACGAGTTCCCCGCGTTGTCAGTGGCTTTTATTTGGAAAGTCCAGGCAGTAGACGGCAAGCGAACCGGATTTGTTACTGTTTGCCAATCACTCCAAGAGAGGAGTTGACGGAATCTTATCTCAGTCATTTTGATTCCTGAACTATCGTCGGTCGCTTGAAATACGGCCAGTCTTGATTTATCAATCGGCGCTAAAGCAACTTTTGCGGTTTCGATGATCGGCGGTATTTTATCTTCGATAATTCCCGCTTCTTCGGCAAAAGACTCAATTTTCACTCCTTCGATAATAGAAATATTAAGAGATGCCGCTGGCTCATTGTCGGCTTGAGTGCCCTTCCCATCGGCATAGTAAAGGTTAGATTTTGCAAAAGATAAATTAGCTCGACCCTCTTTTTTCGCCCGGAAATTAAGAGTAATAATTTTACCGCCACTGCCAGTGAAGGGATCTATACTTCCTCCCTGAAGGTTGATAGTTTTTCCTGCCGAGAGATTTTGGGGTCCGCCTTGCCAAAAATTAATAATAGACTTGCTGTTGTTGAGTGAAATTAATTCAAGCGTGTCTTGCGAGTAATCAATGTCTATATCTATTGCGTTTATCGGTTGAGGGGCATCAAGCAGTATCTTAACTGTAAATTCCGAGCCGGGAGCAACTTGTTTGACTGCTGTCTCAAAATAAATTCGAGGATTATCTGCAGCCATCGAACTAGAGACAAGCGACAAGAGACAAGTAATAAGGAATATTAAAAATAATGACTTGTTTTGGGTAAGCGTCATACTTTCGTAGAATTTATCAAGCCGCTGAGAAGTCGACCAACTTCATCTCGTAAACTGGTTAGTTCGGAATGCTCTTTCTCTGACAGATATTCTAATCGCAGAGAAAAATCTAAATAGTACTCAACTTCAGTTAATGAGCCGCGGGCAATTGAGTAAAACTGCCTTTTCTCTTTCTTGGAAGAACGGGCGTATCCTTCAACTATATTGGCTGGAACAGAAATCACCGCTCTCCTAATTTGAGGTACCAGAGTAAACGTTTCGGATTTCGGGAAGTTTTTAGTCACTAAGTAAACTCGAAATGCTAGTTCATCTGCTTTCTGCCAGACGATCAGATTTCTGTAACCATATCCCCTTGTCCCTTGTTTCGTGTCTCTTGTTTCTTGTCTCATGTTTCTAATCTGTCCAGTAGAATAACAAGATTGAAATGTCGATAATGTCGATTACCTCATCACTGTTTAGGTCGTATCGCGAAGCAATAGCTATAGGTTTATCAATATAGTAAAGAAGAATACTGAAATCAACGATATTGCAGCGACCGTCATTATTAAAGTCACATAATTTTAGGATTCGAGCAATCTCCGGTTCACGTTTTAAAAAGGGGAAGAGAGCCGAAACGCCACCACCACCGCCTGTGGGAGCGGCCGTAGCGGCTCCAGTTGGGGTGGCCGAAACTTCCTCTGACTTTGCCAGCGATAAGGTACCGGCTAACGCTCGTACTTGGAAGTAGTAAGTGGTTCCGCCGGTGAGACCTGTTTTAGTGAAAGTGAGGACGTTACCAACAGATTCAAAAGTGTATGGGCCGCCGGTAACAGTTGAGACGCCAACTTCATAGTCAGTGATATTGGCCAAGATCCCAGTAGAGACTGTCCACGTTAAGGCAACCTGGTTGGCACCCGCAGTAACGCTTACAACCGGGATTGAAGCAATCGGAAAATAAAGGAAACCTGCTCGCTCGATAAAGCCGGTGCTTGTGCCCTCTCCTTGTTGAATTTGACTGCTAATATCGAAAAGCTCAAAACTTGTTGAGGTTGATCTCCCGCCCGCTTCCCCGGTTACCGGATCGCGGATGACAAAATTATCACTCGAAAACTCTTCCGCTTTAACTAATATTGGAAAAACGGTTATCGGAAGAGTGAAAAGAAATAAGAGTAGTAATGCTAGACTTTTGTTGATCTTCACTGTTTGTAGGTTGAAAGCATGCTCTGGTGTAGTATTTTCTTGCACCTTATATAATACTATATCTCAATAAGATATCGAGGCAATTCAGGAGAGAATATGGAACGTAAAAGCACACAACTCAAAAGCCGGCTGAAACTGTCTTCCTTGAAAAAAGCATGGAGAGAGTTTGGGGTTAAGGTTATCGTGCTCTTGCTGGTTCTTTTCGGGGGGTATTATGTCTTTTTTCTGGCGCCAAAACTCGCTTTGCCTAATGCATATATCAAGATGCAGGAAACGTTTGTAGGGCACAGAACAAATCTTGTGCAAAATCGCATAGCGCTTGTGGAGCTGGCACGACTCT
>JAUYKE010000023.1 GCA_030700125.1 Candidatus Colwelliibacteriota bacterium | reverse complement strand
TGCGGCTGGCGGCGTGGGCCAACGAGGCGCCTGCGGTGCTGGTCAACATCCAGCGCCAACCCGGCGCGAACGTGATCGAGGTGGTGGACCGGGTGAAGCGGCTGTTGCCGCAACTGCAGGCGACGCTGCCCGGCTCGGTGGACGTGGTGCTTCTCACTGACCGCACCACCACCATCCGCGCCTCGGTGAGGGACGTGAAGATCGAACTGGTGCTCGCGGTCGTGCTGGTGGTGATGGTGATTTTCCTGTTCCTGCGCAATCTGTCCGCGACCGTGATCCCGAGCATCGCGGTGCCGCTGTCGCTGGTCGGCACGTTCGGCGTGATGTACCTGGCGGGGTTCAGCATCAACAATCTGACGCTGATGGCGCTCACCATCGCCACCGGCTTCGTCGTCGACGATGCCATCGTGATGATCGAAAACGTCGCGCGCTACCTCGAGGAGGGCGATTCGCCCCTCGAGGCCGCGCTGAAGGGCTCGGAGCAGATCGGGTTCACCATCATCTCGCTGACCTTCTCACTCATCGCGGTGCTGATCCCGCTCCTGTTCATGGGCGACGTCGTCGGGCGGCTGTTCCGCGAGTTCGCGATCACGCTCGCGGTGGCCATCCTGATCTCGGCCGTGGTCTCGCTCACGCTCACGCCGATGATGTGCGCCAAGCTGCTCAAACACACGCCCGCGGCCGAGCAGGGCTGGTTCTACCGCGAGAGCGGGCGATTCCTCGAGCGGGTGATTGCGCGCTACGGCACGATGCTCGACTGGGTGCTGGACCGCCAGCGCGCGACCTTGTGGGTCGCGCTCGCGACGCTCGCGCTAACCGTGCTGCTGTACCTCTTCGTGCCCAAGGGCTTCTTTCCGGTGCAGGACACGGGCGTGATCCAGGGCATTTCCGAAGCGCCGCAGTCGATCTCCTTTGCCGCGATGGCCGAGCGCCAGCAGGCCCTGGCCCGCGCGGTGCTGGAGGATCCGGCGGTGGAGAGCCTGTCTTCGTTCATCGGCGTGGACGGCATCAATACCACGCTCAACAGCGGGCGCGTGCTCATCAACCTGAAGCCGCTCGCCGAGCGCGGGGTGAATGCGGTGGAGGTGATCCGGCGCCTGCAGCCCAGGCTCGCCCGCGTGGAAGGCATTTCACTGTACATGCAGCCGGTGCAGGACCTGACCATCGAGGACCGCGTCAGCCGCACGCAGTACCAGTTCAGCGTCGAGGACGCGGACCCTGACGAGCTCTCCGCCTGGGTGCCGAAACTGGTCGAGCGGCTGCGCTCGCTGCCGCAGCTTGCGGACGTCACGAGCGACCTGCAGGATCAGGGCCTGCAGGCCTACGTGGACATCGACCGCGCCACCGCCAGCCGGTTCGGTGTCACACCGGGGGCGATCGACAATGCGCTCTACAACGCCTTTGGCCAGCGGCTCATTTCGACGATCTTCACCCAGACCAGCCAGTACCGCGTCGTGCTGGAGGTGAAGCCCGAGTTCCAGAAGGGCCCGGCCGCGCTGGAGGACATTTACGTCACCTCCTCGACCGGGG
>JAUYKE010000032.1 GCA_030700125.1 Candidatus Colwelliibacteriota bacterium | reverse complement strand
CTATTGACCTTGCCAATGCTATTTTAGATCAAGAAGACAATGTGCGTAAAGCCGAAGATTGCACCAGACAAATCTTTAATATAAGTCGCGCAATTATAGCTATTAAAGAAGGTAGATATGGGATTTGTCAAAATAAAGATTGTGAAGGCGACGGACACATTTCAATAAAGCGGCTGCAGGCAGTCCAGTGGGCGATAATTTGTGTTGACTGCAAAAAGAAGCAGGAAGCTAATTCCTTGCTTAATACCTAAGTTTGCGTAATTTGACGCCAGCCACTAATTGACCTACACTATGTGTAGGTCTTATTTTTAACTTAACTTTCTAAGCAATACGAACGTGGCAAGTAGTACGTATGGTATTACTGCTTTTACGTAATGTTTATGTTTCTACAACAAAATGAATATCGGAATATACTCCGTCATTGGAGGGATTTTAGCTTTACTTTCGGGACTCGCGGTAGGTTACCTTCTTAATCTTCTTCTCACAAATAAAAAAATAAGTTCGGCCCGTTCTCGCGCCGAAAATCTTCTTATTGAAGCCAAAAACAAGGCCCAAGATATTTTATTGGAAGCAAAAAATAATTCTTTAAAAACACTGGAGGAAGCTAAAAAAGTAGGGGAAGAACGCCATCAGCAACTAGTAAGAATAGAAGGCATGGTTGCCAAGCGGGAATTGGAACTTGACGTCAGAGCCAAGGATATGGATAAGGAAAAGCAGAATATTACTACCAAAGTTACCGAAATCGGCGAATTAAAATTAGAACTGGAAACCAAACTGCAAGCACAAAATCTGGAACTACAAAAAATAGCAGGACTCAAAAAAGAAGAGGCCAAAGATATATTGTTCAGGAATCTTGAAGAAGAGTATAAAAACGAACTTGTTGAAAAAATACGCAAATTTGAGCAATCCAATAAGGAAGAAATGGATAAAAAAGCGCGGGAAATCCTAGCTTCCGCCATACAACGTTATGCCGGTTCCCATATCGCTGATGCCATGACCACGGTCGTGGCCTTACCCTCCGATGAAGTAAAAGGTAAAATTATCGGCAAAGAGGGCCGAAATATCAAAACTATTGAACGATTAACCGGAGTTGATATAATTATTGATGACACGCCGGAAGTACTGGTAGTGTCAGGATTTGATCCGGTGCGTCGCCAGATTGCTAAGCTGGCGATAGACAAGCTTATTGCCGACGGCCGTATTCATCCGGCCAGAATTGAGGAGATGGTTGAGAAAGCTAAACTGGAAATAAACGAGAAAATAAAGCAAGCGGGAGAGGCAGCATTATTTGAAGTCGGCGCCGGAGCCGTTGACCCTAAATTAACTTATCTACTTGGCCGCCTTGCATTTCGTACCAGTTTCGGCCAGAATGTATTATTGCATTCCATAGAGATGGCGCATCTCTCCGGTATGCTTGCCGCAGAGATTGGCGCTGATGTTATGGTTGCAAAGAAGGGAGCTTTGTTTCATGATATAGGCAAAGCCGTGGATCATGAAGTTCAAGGAACACATGTAGAGATAGGGCGTAAGATTTTACAAAAATTCGGCATAGACGAAAAAGTAATCGCGGCTATGGAGGCGCACCACGAAGAATATCCGTATTCCACGCTGGAATCACGCATAGTGCAGGCCGCTGACGCTATATCGGGAGCC
>JAUYKE010000030.1 GCA_030700125.1 Candidatus Colwelliibacteriota bacterium | reverse complement strand
GGGCTCAACCACGAAGAGGTTGCCGCGCTCGCCGAGCTCCTGCGGGCGATCCGCGATGCCCGTGGCGTCACCGTGCTGCTGGTCGAGCACCACATGGGCCTGGTCATGCAGGTCTCGGATAAGGTCGTCGTGCTCGATTTCGGCCGGAAGATCGCCGAGGGCTCACCGGCCCAGGTGCAGAAGAACACCGAGGTGATCAAGGCCTACCTCGGGAGCGATAACTGATGCCCGCCCTGCTCGACGCCGAGGGCCTGGAGGCCTCGTACGGCTCGACCACGGTCCTTCACGGCATCGCCTTCGCCGTGGAGACCGGGGGCATCACGACCATCTTGGGCGCCAACGGCGCCGGCAAGACGACGACTCTGCGGGCGGTCTGCGGCATGGTCAAGACCGCCGGCGCCGTCCACTTCGACGGGCAGTCCATCCAGGGCAAGGCGACCGAGGACATCGTCCGGCTGGGGATCGCGCACGTGCCGGAGGGCCGGGGCACCTTCATGGCGCTGACCGTGGAGGAGAACCTGCGCCTGGGTGCCTATACCCGGCGGGACGCGGCCGGCCTGGCCTCCGAGTTCGAGCGCGTCTACGGCTACTTCCCCGTGCTCTCCGAGCGCCGGCGACAGGTGGCGGGCACGCTCTCGGGCGGCGAGCAGCAGATGCTGGCCGTGGCGCGCGCGCTCATGTCCGGCCCGCGACTCCTGCTCCTCGATGAACCTTCGCTGGGGCTGGCGCCGCTGGTCACGCGGGAGATCTTCCGCATCGTCCGCACGATCAACCGCGAGGCGGGAGTCTCCGTGCTGCTGGTCGAGCAGAACGCCTCGATCGCCCTCGACCTGGCCGACCACGCCTACCTGATCGAGACAGGGCGCGTGGTGCTGTCCGGGCCGGCCGGGGACCTCCGGAAGGACGAGAACATTCGCCGGGCGTACCTCGGCTACTGACGGGAACCGGAGGACGCATGGACACGTTTCTCCAGCAGGTGGTGTCGGGGCTCGCGACGGGCGGCATCTATGCCAGCCTGGCCCTGGCTCTCGTCATGATTTACCAGGCGACCGACGTGGTGAACTTCGCACAGGGCGAGATGGCGATGTTCAGCACCTACCTCGCGTGGTCGATGCTGAACCACGGGGTGTCCTACTGGGTCGCCTTCTTCGCGACGCTGGTGATCGCTTTCCTGGGCGGGCTCGTCATCCACCGCATCGTCATCCGCCCGGTCCAGAACGCCCCCGTGCTCACCATCGTCATCGTCTGCATCGGGCTCCTGACGATCTTCAACAGCATCGCCGGCTGGATCTACTC
>JAUYKE010000027.1 GCA_030700125.1 Candidatus Colwelliibacteriota bacterium | reverse complement strand
TCGGCGTCGACGACGAAGGTCATGCGGGAGAGCCCCGGCGTCTCCGAATGGCCGACGGCGAGGCTCTCGATGTTGAAGCCACGCTGGCGCCACTTGGAGGCGATCCGGTTGAGGACTCCGGGCCGGTCCTCCACCAGGGCGATGATCGTATGCTTCTGGACGCTGTCGCTCATGCTCTCACCCCCACCCGTTCGTCCTCGAATACCGGCAGGTCGATCGTCTCATCCAGGGCGGCGCCCGCGGGCCCCATGGGGAAGAAGTTCTCGTCCTCCTTGACCTGGAAGTCGCAGACGACGGGCCCCGGGTGGTCAATCGCCTGCTGGATGACGGGCGCCACATCCTCTTTGCGGGCGGCCCTCAGGCCGAGGATGCCGAACGCCTCCGCCAGCTTGACGAAGTCCGGGTTCTGCATGGGCGTGGCCACGATGTTGTTGCGGTAGAACAGCTCCTGCCACTGGCGCACCATGCCCAGGTGGTTGTTGTTGATGATCGCGAACTTGATCGGCCAGCCGTACTCGGCTATCGTGGCCAGCTCCTGCATCGTCATCAGGAAGCCGCCGTCGCCGCAGACGGACCAGACCAGCTCGCCGGGCTTCGCCGCCTGCACCCCCATAGCGGCCGGCACCTCGAAGCCCATCGTGCCCAGCCCGCCGGAGGTGACGAACGAGTTCGGCTTGTCATACCACCAGTACTGCGCGGCCCACATCTGGTGCTGGCCGACGCCGGTGACGACGTAGCAGTCGCCGCCGGTGGCCTCGTACAGCTTGTGGATCACGTACTGCGGCAGCACGTCCGGCGTCTCGCGAATCGTTATCGAGGGATGCTCGCGCCGCAGCTCATCGATGCGGGCGAACCAGTCCGGCCGCTCCACGTGCTGGACCTGCTTGTTGAGCTCCCGCAGGCAGGTGCGGGCGTCGCCCTGGAGCGTGGCGGCCGGGCGCACGTTCTTGCCGATCTCGGCCGGATCGATCTCGATGTGGACGATCTTCGCCTTGGGCGCGAAGTCCTTGAGCTTGCCGGTGACGCGGTCGTCGAACCTCATCCCCACGGCGATGACGAGGTCCGCCTCGCTGATGGCGATGTTGCTCCAGTACATGCCGTGC
>JAUYKE010000019.1 GCA_030700125.1 Candidatus Colwelliibacteriota bacterium | reverse complement strand
TTTAAAGCTGTTTTTGATTTGGGAATTGGTTTGGCTTCCAAATTGAGAATTTCCTCAACCGGCATAATGTCCGTAATTGCTCGAACAATCGTTCTAGGAGTAATGCCGTGCTTTTTATTGTAGACCAGCTGGATTTTCCGGCGAGACTCGGTCTCTTTGACAGCCCTTTTAATGGAACCGGTAATGTGATCGGCGTAGATTAGAACCTCTCCTTTCACATTTCGCGCTGCCCTACCAATGGTTTGAATAAGCGAAGTTTCACTTCGGAGAAAGCCCTCTTTATCGGCGTCAAGAATTGCCACTAAAGATACTTCCGGTAAATCTAATCCTTCTCTCAAAAGATTCACTCCTACCAAAACATCAAAATTTCCTCTTCGAAGATTGGTAAGGATTTTGATTCGATCTAGGGTCTTTACATCGCTATGGAGATAAGCAACTTTCAATCCTTTTTCGCTTAAGTAATCACTTAAGTCTTCGGCCATTCTTTTTGTTAGTGTGGTTATGAGCACCCGTTCTTTCACAGAAATTCTCTCTTCCACTCGCGGGATTAAATCATCCACTTGACCCTTAGCCGGACGGATAACGACTTTAGGGTCAACCAGGCCTGTAGGCCTCACAATTTGTTTTACAATTTGGTCGCTTTTCTCCAGCTCATAAGGACTAGGAGTAGCGGAAGTGTAAATTACTTGCCCGATACGAGCTCCAAATTCATTGAATTTCAGCGGTCGGTTATCAATGGCTGAAGGCAAACGGAAACCGTACTCCACTAATGTTCTTTTACGAGAGGCATCACCTTCGTACATTCCCCGAAGTTGAGGAACGGTAACGTGGGATTCATCAATTACGGTGAGGAAATTTTTAGAAAAATAATTGAGTAAAGTCGCTGGCGGTTCTCCCTCCGGTCTACCGGACAGGTGCCGAGAATAATTCTCAATTCCGTGGCAGTAGCCAATCTCTCTAATCATGGCTAGGTCGTTTTTCACCCGGCGTTCCAACCGCTCCGCCTCCAAATATTTGCCGTGTTCTTCGAAATACTTAAGACGCACTTTTAGCTCTTCCTTAATGGTTTTTAAGGCGTCTTCTTGGCCGTGGGAGATAAAGTGGCGGGCGGGTGAAACAAAGACCTCTTCCACACTTGGGGTAAAACCCGACTGAAAACCTTTAACGGGGTCAATAACAAAAATTTTAAGAATTCGATTTCTTTCTACTAAAAAGTTATAAATTTTCTCCTCGTAAGGCGGCATAATCTCCCAGTTATCACCTCGAAGGCGGAAAGTGCCCCGCTTTAGGTCAGCGGTGGTTCGCTTGAACTGCATCTTGACAAGCTGGCGCATCAACTCCTGGCGATTGACAGTATCGCCTACTTTGAAGCTAATAATATTTTCTCGATAAACCTCCGGCGCCCCTAAACCATAAATACAGGAGACTGAAGCAACAACAATTACATCTTTTCTTGTCAGAAGGGAGGTAGTGGCTGCATGACGAAGCTTATCAATCTCATCGTTAATTAGTGCTTCTTTACCGATGTAGGTATCGGTGGTTGGAAGATAGGCTTCCGGCTGGTAATAATCGTAATAGGAAACAAAATACTGAACTGCGTTTTCCGGAAAAAGCTCTCGGAACTCATTACAAAGCTGGGCGGCGAGGGTCTTATTATGGGCAATTACCAAAGTGGGCCGATTAACTTCAGCAATAACGTTAGCAACGGTAAAAGTTTTACCCGAACCGGTAACGCCTAGAAGCGTTTGGTGGTCGTAGCCATTCTTCAAACCAGAGACGAGCTCCTTGATAGCTTTGGGTTGATCTCCTGAAGGTCGGTTTTTTGAAATAAGTTTAAATTCCATATCCTGCTTCTCTAAACTCTTTTAAGATTGTATCCGGCAATGATTCACCAGGCTGGGTGAGACCGGGGTAACGCCAAGCGGAAATAATTTTTCGCCTAGTTTTCTCATCCGCCACCATCACCCAAATCTCATATGGATGTTTCTTGCTGCCGGCACGTTGCATAAGGGCAATTGTTCCCTCGGCAATGCCTTCTTCGATTCGCGAAGGACTTTTTAGCACTCGTCGAACTCGCTGTTCGGAGAGAGCATAATAACGCATCTTGGCTTTGGCATGTTTTGTCCAATGAAGTTGTTTCATAGTTTCTGTTACCGGGCAGTGAAAACTCGATGCGCTCTCGGCCTGCTGCCCCGACGTACGTCGGGGCTAATCGAGTTTCTACTGCCCGGTGTTATAATAATTCTAATGAGAATTTCTTGGCCTATCGTACTTTTAGCGCTCATCTTGGTTGCTTCTTTTGCCACCATGGCTACGGTTTCCTTGCAGGAATCGGCCATAATGGACGAGCTGGCACATATTCCGGCGGGTTACGGCTATGTGAAATTCCTTGATTATCGTTTGAATCCTGAACATCCTCCGCTCGTTAAAATTGTCTCTGCCATCCCTTTAACTTTCTTTAATCTTAACTTTCCTACAGATAGAACGGCCTGGCAAGACGACGTTAACGGCCAGTGGGCGGCCGGTACTCAATTTCTTTACGAGTCGGGCAATAATGCAGATCAGATTATTCAATGGGCAAGAGTCGGCCCGATGATCCTCACTCTTATTCTTATTGCTTTTGTTTATTTCTGGTCAAGAGAACTCCTGGGACCAAAGTGGGCATTTTTGCCGACAATATTTACCGCTTTTTCACCGACTATTCTCGCCCACGGACATTATGTCACTACTGATATTGGCGCGGCGCTGGGAGTAATCGTTGCCCTTTATTTTTTTGTTAGATATCTCACTAAACATTCTCGCCGGAATCTTATATTTGCCGGCCTGGCATTTGGCTTTGCCCAGCTATTAAAATTTTCAGCGGTTCTTCTTATTCCTTACCTTTTAATTTTGGCGGCTATTTTTTGGGGCATAAGCAATCATCAGAATTTACGCGGCGGATTCGGCAAGCTCACCGCAAGCGCATGGCGTATTTTCCGATCAGTAATTCTTGTGTTTCTCATCGGATTGTTTCTCATTTATCCCTTCTATTTTATTACAACGCTGAATTATCCTCCGGACCGGCAACTCAGGGATACTGATTTTACTCTCAGCTCTTTTGCCGACGGTCCGCCAGCACCGGGTGAGATTTGCGCCCCGATGAGATGTGTTGCCGAATTTAATATCTGGATGGCTGATAAACCATTGCTGCGACCCATGGCCCAGTACATGTTAGGCATTTTAATGGTGATGCAACGTTCGGCCGGAGGGAATACCGCTTATTTCCTGGGTGAGGTTTCAGCAAGCGGCAGCCCCCTCTATTTTCCGGCGGTTTATCTGATGAAGGAACCAGTGCCGATTCTCACTCTCATAGTCCTCACACTGCTTTATGCTCTATACCGCGTAGGCCGAGCGATTAAAAGGCGGCAATTAAATTTTGCGGATTACTCCCTCACACGATTGCCGGAATTATCCATGCTTCTCTTTATTGTTATTTATGGGGTCTACAGCATTACAAGTCCCCTGAATATCGGAGTGAGGCACCTACTCCCCATTATGCCTCTTGCTTATATTCTGATTGCCGCTGGATTAAAAGGTTTTGCTCAAGCGAGCAATAGAAATCTGATTCTAGGATTCACGGGCCTCTTGATGCTTTGGTTCTTAGTAAGCGTTGGGAGGGCTTACCCTCACTACCTTTCTTATTTCAATGAAGCGATTGGCACCGATAATGGCTGGCGATACGTGACCGATTCTAACTATGACTGGGGGCAGGATCTTAAACGATTAAAGGAATTTGTTGATAATCCGCCAGCCGGCGAAAAAGTTGACAAAATTGCTGTTGATTACTTCGGTGGCGGGAGTCCCACTTATTATTTGGGAGGTAAAGCAGTTCTCTGGCAATCAGCAAAAGGTAACCCAAAAGAGAGTGGCGTCCGGTGGCTGGCGGTTTCAGTCGGCTTTCTTCAAAATGCCAAAGGAGAGCTTCATTCGGGGCATATGAGAAATCTGGAAGACGAATATCGGTGGCTAGAAAATTACCAAGAACCCTACGCTCGCGCCGGTAAATCGATATTCATTTATAAACTGGACTAGGACTCAAGCAGAATCTAGATTCTAAGGTGAATAGTAAGCCCTATTCTCTACTCTTAAATCAAGGTAACGGAGGGCGTTCCATTCGCCGGAAGCTTTTAACTTCTCGACAACGTCCCTAGCGAAACCGGGGTCAAAAAGCAAACTAAAATAAATATCCGGGCCACTCGATAAATCAGCAATCACCTCCTTGTAATCAATGTTTTCAATCTTTACTTCTTCAACCGGAAGATTTAATTCGCGGAGAACCTCTATGACGGTTTTTAGATTCGCAAAGTTTTTAGGAGGCAGGGTATTCTCGCCTATTTTAATAACTCTCTCCGAGTAGTCCCTCACCACCCTTACTTCAACTAGGGTTCCAGTGGTGAACGGAGCCGAAGTGAAAGCGAATCCGGTGCTATCAACCCAAAGGCATTGCTGGGTTTTCTCTAAACACCAGATTATCTCTTTTTGCCGTTCTTCCAGATTGACTACGATTTTTCTTTCAAAAAAATTTCTTTTAACTTCCAGTTTGGCGATTTGGGGATAATCACTTTGGTTAATCGACGGCTTCCAGAAAAGTAGATTATTGTTTATTTTTTGTTTTAAAATTTCCTGCTGGGCGGGAGTGCCGCCATTTACTTCGATTGCCTGAATCTGGAAGGCAGGGGTAAACCAAATAAGATAAATAACCCCAGCGGCGATAAGCCCGAGTAAAAAGAGAAAAAGAAAGAATTTAAGCTTTCCCGCCCGCCGGCCCTCGCTCACGCGATAGCGAGGCGAGCGAAGCTCACTTCTGGGGCTCGATTTCTGCTTTTCCGACATAATCCCTCAGGACTTCGGGAATAATGACTCTCCCCTCTTTGGTTTGATAATTTTCGAGAATGGCGATGATAGCACGCGAAGTTGCTAAAGCCGTACCGTTTAGAGTGTGGGCAAACTCTACTTCGCCATTTTTGCGGCGAAACTTAATGCCCAGCCGCCTCGCCTGATAATCGGTTGTATTAGAGGCGGAAGTTACTTCACCCCAATCATCGCGCCCGGGCATCCAAGCCTCGAGATCAAATTTTTTAACCGCCATCGCTCCCAGATCACCGGTACACATCTCTACTACTCGATAAGGAACTCCTAATCCTTGCCAGAGTTTTTCTTCAAGCTCCAAAAGTTTTTCGTGTATGCTCGGCGAATTCTCCGGCGTAGTATAAGCAAACATTTCCACTTTAGTGAACTGGTGTACCCGATAAAGCCCTTTTGAGTATTTACCATAAGCGCCGGCTTCCTGTCGGAAACAATGGGAGTAACCGGCGTAGAGTTTTGGTAGATTCTCTTCTTCAATAATTTCATCAGCGTGAATGCCGGCCAAGGTTATCTCAGCTGTAGCGATAAGTCCTAAATCGGAATCTTCAATTATATAGGTCTGGGCTTCCGGTCCTCTAGGAACGTAGCCGGTTCCCAAATAGAATTTTTCCCGCGCTAAATCAGGAGTAATCCATAAGTCGAAACCGCTTTTGGCCAAAAAGTCCAAGGCGTAGCGGACCAGAGCAAGTTCCAGTAAAACCCCGTCATTTTTCAAGTAATAAAAGCCGGAGCCAGCCACCTTGGAGGCGGCCTCGAAATCAATAAGATCAAGCGCTTTACCGAGCTTCACGTGATCTTTGGGCTCAAAATTAAACTCGGGTTTTTTCCCTACTTCCCGCAGAACAATATTTTCTGATTCATCTTTACCGACAGGCGCCTTATCCGAAGGAGGGTTCGGAATCTGTTCTAAGATCTCCTGGCGGTTAGCTTCAAGCTTTCTTAAAGTAGTCTCTATTTCCTGAACCTGAATCTTTACTTTTTTACCTTCTTCAATATTCCTTTGGGCGCTCAATTCATTTTGCCGCGCCCGCAGATTGTCAGCTTCTTTTGTGAGCTCCCGCCATTCTTTATCGAGCGCGAGAAAATCATCTACTAATTTAGGGTCGGCGCCTTTTTTGAAAATTCCTTCCTTAACTACGCCTGGATTATTACGGATTAAATTAATATCTAACATGCCAAATTTATTAAAATTTACTAGCTCTGGCGACGTTAAATTTTACTATCAATTTGAGCACCCAGCACATAAATTTATATAAGACTATTTTGAAGCCGTTCTTTAAGTCTTCGTTTAGTCTGTCCATGCTGTTTTAGTCTCATCTCGCGCATTCTAGCATCCTTCTCTGACTTGTAGGCCTCATAATACACCAGTTCGGGCTTTTTGCGTTTATGTTCTTGAATCCTCCTTTCCAGGTCTTGAGAGTATCCAATATATATTTCTCCGTTTGGCTGATCCTTCAAAACGTATACGTAATACATAAATTTATGTGCTGGGTAAGGTTTGAACTGCCTCGGCTTTGCCGAGTCAATCAAGCCCTTATTTTTTATGCTTCATTAAGGGAAAGAAGGTTGTTTCTCGAACTGATTTATCCATTAGAACCGCAAATAACCTCTCTGACATACCAAAGCCGGCAGCCGGCGGCATGCCGTATTCCAGTGCCTCCAAGAAATCCTCATCAAGTCGCTGGGCTTCCTTATCGCCCTTCTTCCGCAGTTGCGCCTGCTCTTCAAATCTTTCTCGCTGATCAATCGGATCATTAGCTTCGGAGAATCCTTTACCTAGCTCGGTGCCGCAAGCGATAATCTGGAAACGGGCAACTTTCGCCGGTTCGTGAGGTAACCTTTTAGCCAATGGCTCAACATCAGCTGGAGGGTTAACTAAAAAGCAGGGCTGAATTAGTTTGGGTCTGGCTTTTTTGAAAAGAAGATCAATCAACCGCCCTCGCCCCATAGTTTTCGTAGGCTTCAATCTTTCTTTTAACGCTTTATTGAAGAGGTTCTTATCGGTGGCTCTCGTCAAATCCAGGCCGATTTCTCTTTTGAAGAGGGTGTAGTAATCCACTTTTGGCCAACTCTTCGCCCAATTAATTTTTCTTCCTTTATAAACAGTGGTAAGGCTACCGCAGGTTTCTTTGACAACCTTCTTATACAACTCTTCGGTAAATTTCATTAAATCATTGTAGTGGGCGTACGCCCAATAGAATTCCAACTGGGTGTAATCTTGAAGATGTTCGGCGCTGATCCCTTCATTTCTGAAAATCCGACCGATTTCAAAGACTTTCTCATAACCGCCGACCAGTAACTTCTTGAGGGCGATCTCCAATGAAATCCTTAAATAAAAATCAGTTTTTAAGGCGTGGTGGCGAGTGACGAATGGCTCGGCATCGGCGCCGCCGGGGACGGCTTCTAGAACCGGTGTTTCCACTTCCAGGAATCCGTTTTCCTTCATTGTCTCCCGTACCGCATCCCAAAAGCGGCTCTTCTTGACAAAGATTTCTCGGACATCGGGATGCGTTAAAAGATCAAGATAACGCCTCCGAAGGAGAGTTTCGGTGTCAGTTATACCGTAAAACTCTTTAGGAATCGCCCTCAAACTCTTGACTAAGAGTTTGAGGTTTTTGACTTCAACACTTTTTTCCCCTCGTTTTGTTTTGAAAAGTGACCCGCCAACCTCAATAAAGTCGCCAATGTCTAAATTCTCTCTCCAGAATTCAAAATCTTTTAAGTTCTTCTTATTAAGGACTGCCTGGAATCCGCCGCTTTCGTCTTGGAGGTCAACAAAAGCTACTCCCCCTTGATCGCGAAAGGCCCTAATTCTCCCGATAAGATAAAGCTTTTTGACTCCACGGCTAAGCTTCTCAAAGTCAGCAACGACCTCAGTAATACGATGAGTGCGATATGAGTCGGCCGGATAAGGGTTGAGGCCTTTCTTCTTAATGACTTCTAGCTTCTTGCGTCTTTCCCTGATTAATTCGTCTATCGCCGCCATAGGCTAGTTAGTTTATCTTCTGGATTTTGTATTGGATGAGGCTACCAACGGGGGTTTTAACCTCTACTGAATCGCCGACTTGAGAGCCGAGTAGTTCTTGGCCCAAAGGAGATTCGTTGGAGATGAATCCCTCCTCTGGTTTTGCTTCCTCACTTCCAACGATGACAAATTTCAAATGCTTTTTGTCCCGAAGCACTTCAACAGTTGAGCCAACTTCTACCTTTTCCTTGCTCTGCCCTCCCTTAATGATGGAGGCGCCCCTTAATATCTCTTCTATTTCGGCAATCTGAAGCTCCAGTCGTGTCTGCTTTTCTCTGGCCTCAAGATATTCTGAGTTTTCTGAGAGATCCCCAAGTTCTTTTGCTTGACGCAATTGCTCGGCAACTTCCAGGCGCTTGTTTGTCTTCAATTCTCCTAATTCGCGCTCTAACTCTTTAAATCTTTTTTGGGTGAGAAAATAGGTCATAAGTTATAGATGTTGCGCCACAGCCAGTAGCGAATTTTAACGGTTTCTAATAATACCCCGAGATACGCCATCGGAGTAACCTTCGAAAAGGGATCGTTAACCCAAGTGACCGGCATCTCTTTAATCTTAAAGCCCAAGCGCCTGGCTAGAGCTAAAATTTCAACATCAAATCCCCAACCCTGAGGGGGAGCGCCGACAATCTTCTGGAGAGGAAAAATTGCCATTGTTGCCTTTTCCGTAAATCCCTTAAACCCGCATTGGGTATCCCAAATACCGGGTAAAACGACAATTTGAATAAAAAGATTACCAGCTTTCCCTAAAAGTCGTTTAACAAAAGATTGCGGTGGCTCAAGTTTAGCCCCTTTAACTGCCCTTGAACCAACTACAATATCGTAACCCTCCTTAAAATAGGGCAGCATTTTATCAAAATGTTCAATTGAGGTCGAGTTATCGGCATCGATGAAAAGCCGATATCTCCCTTCTGCCTCAAGCATCCCTCTTTTAACGGCTCCCCCTTTGCCTTCATTAGTCTCTAGCTTCACTAATTTTAAATTGGCGATAATATCTTTAAACTTCTCGACTAATTCTGGTGTGCCATCAGTGGAGATACTGTCAACGACGACAATTTCGTAAGAAAAATCGGCTTTAGAAAGGTGCCGATCGATATCTATAAGAGTTAGCGGCAGCCGTTTAACCTCGTTTCTTGCCGGAATTACTACCGAAAGGAATGGTTGGGTCATAGTTGACGTTTTTTTCTATCATAGCGTAGGCGCATAAAAATAGCCAAAGAGAGTCCGCCTACGAGATCGAAAAATAAATCGCCCATAGTATCCCTTACGCCAAGCTGGGTTGGAAAATTGCTGAGGCCTAAGTAGTCGAATATTACAAGGTCATAGATAAATTCAGTAAATTCAAAAAGCACTCCTAAAAGAGCGGTCCAACTTAAGACCAGGATAAGAGGAACCGGGAAGCTGGGAATCAGCTTAAAGAAGCGGGGAAATCGGTAAGTTACCCAGTAGAAAATGAGAGCGGCGAAGACGCCGCCAAAGAAATGCTGAGGGATATCTATCCAGGGGTGGGCGTGATACCACTGGGTGGTGACAGCAATGAGGTGCACAGCGATCAAAGCCATTCCTAGCTCGACCACTGCGTTCCTGAGTAATTTTTTTTCTTTTAACGCTTCGTCCATTGAGGTGCCCGCCTCGCCTTCTTCAAACCGTATTTCTTCCTTTCCACCATTCGCGGATCGCGGGTTAAGTAACCAAAAGCGCGAAGTTCCTTCTTTAAATCCGGATCAAACTTTACGAGAGCCCGGGCTAACCCTAGCTTAACAGCTTCAGACTGAGCCATCACTCCACCACCCTTAACTTTTACTTCGATTTGACCGCCTTTTTCTTTCAAAAGCCGGAGCGGCTCGGCAGCGCTCCGCTCATAACGGGCTAAAGGAAAATATTTTTTATAATCAACGCCATTAACGACAAAATCACCTCCTTCACCTTTCGAGGGATAAAAGCGAACTCGAGCAACGGCCGTTTTTCGCCGACCTACTCCTTCAAGATATTTTCGCTCTTGCTTTGCCATTATTTTTCAAAAAATAATAGTTTAATTCTCTCGGCGCGAAGGCGATTTTTGGGCAGCATTCCCAGAACGGCGTGGCGCACCACCCACTCAGGATTCTTAGCACTAATATCTTTATATTTAGTAACCTTCAAGTGACCCGGCCGGCCGCTGTGGCGATAATAAACTTTTTGCTCGGTTTTAGCGCCGCTTAACTTTACCAAGTGGGCGTTCTTTACGGTCACCTTGGTATCACCCAACTTGTGCGGAGCGAAGCTCGGCTTATCTTTTCCTTGAAGAGCTCGGGCAATCTCCGAAGACAGACGGCCCAGGGGTTTATCTTTAGCATCAAAGGTCACCTGGTGCATGCTGATTGTATATAAATTTTCGAGTTCCCCGACGAAGAAAATTTATCCATAGAATCGAGCACCCAGCACATAAATTCACCCATCTCGACATGGAATTCAGCGGCTTTCCTGCTCATAATTTGATTTTCTTTACTCATAACGTTTCTTTGAATTTATGTGCTGGGTAAGGTTTGAACTGCCTGCCTGCGGCAGTCAATCAAGCCCTTATACGAATTCAATTACTGCGATCTTTGCGGCATCTCTTTTCCGCGCCTTAGTCGTTTTTGTTACCCGGAGATAACCCCCCTTTCTCTCTTTATATTGAGGAGCTATTTCGTGATAAAGCTTGTAGGCCGCGTCCTTGGGAATTCTTTTCAAAAGCAAGCGGAGAGCCGGAAGGTCGTTCTTCTTGGCAATAGTTACCAGCTTCTCTACCTTGGGTTTAATCTCTTTTGCTCTCGCTTCCGTGGTTTCTATCCGACTTTCCATAATCAAGTTATGCATCAAAATCTTCACGAAGCTCTTACGGGGCCCCCGCTTCAATCCTAGTTTTCGACCCTTCTTTAAATGCCTCATTTAGCTTGCCTTAGGTGTGGTTTTTCCCTGCCCCGCTGTGCCCCGCAGCGAACCTTTTTCTGCTGCTGGGGTAGAGGGCTTGCTCTTCTTCGAGGTCACTTTCTTAGGCACAGCCGCCGTCTTAGCGGAGGCTTTTAGAGAAAAATCATCTATTTTAATCTCACCGATTTTTTTGAAGTGGTCAGCCAAAATATTAACGGCTTTATGAAGGGCTGAAGAAGGAGAAATGGTTCCATCGGTTTCAATCTCCAGTCGAACCTTATTGTAGTCAGTCCGTTCCCCGACTCGCATGTTCTCAGCTCGAAAATTGACGTTCACCACCGGTGAGAAAATAGCGTCAATGGCAATCATCCCGATCGGAAGCCGCTCTTTCTTTTGGGTCTCAACCGGCTCATAGCCCAATCCCTTCTCAACCGTGAGCTCAATATCAAGCTCGACGGATTTAGTGGTAAGGGTAGCAATATGAAGATCAAGGTTCTGAATTTCCACTTGGGCGTTGCCTTTAATATCTCCGGCAGTGACTTTCTTCTCACCTTTTACCTTAAGACTCAGGATTTGAGGTTCATCAGCATAGAAACGGAATCTTACCTGCTTGAGATTAAGTCCAATCTCCACCACATCCTCGACCACTCCTGGGATAGTGGTAAACTCATGGCCCACTCCTTTGATTTTGAAACGGGTGATGGCCGCTCCGGGAAGAGAGGAAAAAAGGACCCTCCTTAAGGCATTACCGACGGTAAGGCCGTATCCTCGATAGAGGCCCTCAATATTAAAAACACCGACTTTTTCGTCTTCTTTAACTTTGACCGCTTTCACGGAATCACTTAAATAGGTGTAATTCATAAAATATTATTTTATTTCTTTGAGTAATAATCGACTACCAAATTTAGATCGAATGGCAATTCAACCTGGCGAGGCAGGGCTTCCATCTTGCCAACCAGATTTTCTTTATCGAGAGAAAGCCAAGAAGGCACCTCTTGCCCCTTAAGCTTAAGGGCTAGCTCTTCGAAGAGAAGTAAATGCCGGCTCCGGGGCTTGATTGAAACAGTGTCCCCTGCCTTTAGCCGATAAGACCCCGTGGCCGCCCTCCGGCTATTAACCAGGATGTGGCCGTGGTTTACGAACTGTCTTGCAATCGAACGACTCTCGGCAAAGCCCAGTCGCATCACAATATTATCCAATCGGTTCTCCAGTGCCTCGGTAATTGCCTCAATGGATGAACTACCTTTTCCTGCGGCATCCTGAAAAATTTTCTTTAATTGCCTGTCGCTTAGATCGTAGGAAAACTTAATTTTTTGTTTCTCTTTAAGTTGGATGCCGAATTCACTCATCCGTCGGCGGAACTTTTTTCCGTGCTGACCAGGCCGGTAGGGTTTGCGAATAGAAGCGCATTTTGGTGAGTTGCAGCGTTCCCCTCGGATAGAGAGCTGAATACCTAAACTTCTTTCCTTTTTCTCTAATACTCTTGGCATGCCAAATTTATTAAAATTTACTAGCTTTAGCGACGTTAAATTTTACTATCAATTTGAGCACCCAGCACATAAATTTAAGCTGGCGTCTTTCAGCTTCTGATATAAATCCTGTTTTCCTGTTTCCCACTTGAATCATCTTGTTATAAATTTATGTGCTGGGTAAGGTTTGATTCTGAATGATTTGTGCCAAAGGCACAAATCATTCAATCAAGCCCTTATACTCTTCTTGGTTTGGGCGCTTTGGGACCGTTATGAGGAATGGGAGTGATGTCGCGGATAGAAATGATATCAAATCCCTGGTTAGCTAAGGATCGAATAGCTGAATCGCGGCCGGGGCCAATGCCCGAAACTAGAACCTCAATTTTATGGGGACCCGTTTTGGATACTTTTTCCGCAATCGCGGCTGTAACCTTAGAAGCGGCAAAAGGAGTCGCTTTCTTCGGGCCAGAAAAGCCCAATGCGCCGGAGGTAGCCCAAGCTATAACATTACCTTTATCATCTGTTGCCGTCATCACAGTGTTATTGTAGGAAGACCGAATGTAGATACGGCCAACCTCAACCGTCTTCTGGGCTTTTCTTTTTTTACCGGGCTTGGAGGTGGCAGAGACAGCTCCTCCTTGCTTAGAAGCATCATCGCTTTTTTGAATAATTCGCTTTTTTCCCATGTTTCTAGGTCTTAGTTAGCTTTTTCCTTCCGCTGCCGGCAGTAACTCTCACGTTGCCTCGAATTGTTCGAGAGTTAGTTTTAGTTCGCTGTCCCCTAGCGGGTAATCTCTTAGCGTGACGAGACCCTCTATAACTTTTGATATTTTTGAGGCGATTAATATTCTGCTTTAATGCTTGTCTTAACTCACCTTCAACCTTGAAACTCTTTTCAATTAAAGTTCTGATTTTCGCCAGCTCATCTGGCGTAAGATCTTTAGCTCTCTTTGAAGAGACAATGTCAGCTTTTACAACAATCTCTTCGGCTCGAGTCGGGCCGATTCCGTAAATATAAGTGAGGGCTATCCCCACTTTTTTATTGTCTGGGATGTTTACTCCTATGATACGCATATTGGTTAGCCTTGTCTCTGTTTGTGCTTGGGGTCGCTTTTACAAATGACGTAAAGCCGTCGGCGGCGACGGACAGTCTGACAATCTTTGCAGATTTTCTTTACCGATGCTCTAACTTTCATTTCTACAGGCGCCAGGTAATCCTACCTCTTGTGTCTTCTTCTTCTCTTAGTTCAACCCTCACCCGATCGCCCGGTAGAATCCGGATGCGCCGAATTCTCATCTTGCCCGCGACATAGGCAATGATTTCCCGATTACCATCGAGCTTTACTTTAAAAGAAGCTCCAGGGAGGGACTCCAAAACAATACCTTCAACAGTCATCTAGCGCGAGGAAGATATTATCATGTTAGTCATTTAACGTCAACGATGATTCGATCGGCATTTTTGGGGACTTTTATTACCCAGAACGGCCAGAGGCGGACTTCCCCTGACTGAATTCCCGGAATCGCGAAAACGAGGGCTTGAAGGTCGGCTCGATTCTTACCGGCGGCCTCACGCTTGAAACGGTTATCGTCAAAAGTTCGGGTCCAAACAGATTTGAATTTAAGAGGCGCGTTCAAGGAGCCGTCAGCAGTGTTCAAAGTCGGGGCGCCGTAGTCCAATTCATAGTTTTCCGCCCTAAAATCGTTGCCGTTTTTGGCTATAAGTCCCCTACCTAAAACGTCGACCAGCTCCGACTCCCGGAAGCCAATAAGCTTTACCTCGCCGTAGGCGGTAATAGTAAACTTGCCTTCCTCGTTAGCCGTCTCGTTGACCTTTGTTTCGGTAACTTTAAATTCATAAGCGTTATTCAAAACCTTCACTTCCGGCGGGAGGTTAAAAAGGAGCTGAGTTTTAATTGCTTCTTCCAAACGTTTTTCGGTCTCTGCCCTGGCCGCGGCAAGATCTTCTTCGGAGGGTAAACTTGTCTCCCCAACGAATCCTCCGCTTAAGGGCTCTTTAAGCTCGGCGTAAAAGCCATCGTATTTGGGACTACCCTCGAAACCGGGAATTCGGAATTTAACTCCCGGAGATAAATTGTACGCTTCCCCGGGTTTGTCGGCAGAGATAGAAGCACGGATACTTGATGGAGTTATTTTACCGCCGGGGGCTTCTGCCCCTGGGACGGTGATGGAGTTATTCAGCCGATAGATTTTGCCGTCAGGACTAACGAGACGAGTGGTTGCCACTAAAGTTTGGGGGGAAGAACTGTAGTTGTTGTAAATAACCACTTCTCCGGTAGCTTTCTTCTCAGCGTATTTTTTACCGCTCGCGGGATAAGCCTGGGTGATGTTCCTCTTTTCCAAGAAGGTCACTCCTCTAATCGTCACTTGGTTATGATTGAAATTATTTTCCTTAATAGCGGCTGAGGTAACCATGGTTCCCACAAAATCCAGGTTTTTCTTTTCAAGAGTTAATTCAATCTTAGCCCGGGGAAGAAACGTGAGTACTAAGACCGCGATTACTGTTAAAAGAACCGCTATTCCAGTCGCTTTCAGAAATCTTCTTGGCGTTAGCTCGGTTTTTTCTTTATCAAGAAGTTTTGCCGGCTCCGGTTTCTCTTCTCTAGTTGTTCTATCAGGTGTGATTTCTGGTTTTAATGGTGTCGTTAGAACTGGCCGAATGTCTGCGGGTCTGGAGGGGACGACAAGGACAATATCTGAAACAGCCCGTTGCCTACGTCTAATAAAGGGGTTTATGGCCTTAAGACCAGCAGTGTCAGCCAACTCCAAAACATCTTCATCCACCGATTCCATAACTACACTTTTTCCGGCAGCGGCAACCTCGCGTTTTAATAAAATAAAATTAGTGCGAGAAGCGCCAAACTCAGTTCCCCGAGGAATATAGAGGACTATCTCATCGTCCTTGGTTTTAATAATCTTGCCGATGATCGAGGCCAGTGAATCTTTTTTGCTTACATAGATTTTTTTCATTTGGTGCGGGGGTTCATCCGGTCGGCATTAGCCACTTAATCCTCCGCTTAGCCAGCCCGTTTAGCTCCTCGTAAACACTATGGATGTGATCGCTGACAAAATCCTGAAGGGCCAGGTTGTTGCTCGTATTCAGAAAATGAATCTTTTTACCGTTAAAAGCATACCGCTTTTTATAAACGTCTTCCGGCAAAGGGAAGAAACTCTTGAGATAAATCGGGGGCAGTTTGTCGGAACGGGGTTTAAGAAAATTTTTCAAGGTCATAACCCCCCCGTTAACAAAAGTGCTGAAAGCGTCATGAAAGATTTTATTTACCTTTTTGGCTGCTTTCTCTGAAAGCTCTTCCTGGATGTAGCGAAGATAGATTGCTTGGGCAGTTTGATCGGCTCTAAGACCTAATTCTTCTTTTAACAATTTGGTAAGTTCTTTCTCCCCCCAATCAAATTCGCTCAAATATGCGGTCCTATGAGGAGTGATACGGAAAAAAGTTGTGGCATCGTCCTTAACCTCAATGTAGATAGCGTCACTTAAATTCTCACCTTTAGCGAGGAGGTGGGCCCGGACACTGCCGCCTTCGAGAATAATGTCCGCCTCCTCAATAAATTTGTCTCTTTTAACCATTGTGATGGCTAAAATCACGTCCAGCTTAGAGCCGGTAAAGCCGTGAGGATTAATCACCGGGTGACCGTCGATTCTTATCTCCATTACGCGGGCGTCAGTCAAAAGCAGATCAACTTCGTTAACTTCAAGGCGGGCAGCCGCTTCATTACGGCACTGATCAAAAGTTTTCCAGATGGCTTGGGAAATATAGTTTTCTAAATCAGTGAGGCCGATCTCTTGTCGAGGGTTATCGTGCGGAATAGTAACGAGAGTGAAAATAGTAACAGCAGATTTTGAATCTAAATCTAAAATACGATTCACTATCAAAATTATATTACTTCAACTCTCACGCGTCTAATACCGGCCGATACGGCTTCTTCTTTTTTGATAACTACTTGGCCGATCTCTCCGGTGTGTTCTACGTGAGGGCCGTTGCAGAATTCTTTAGAGAAAGCGTCTTTGATAGTGTTGCCAATGTAATAAACCTTCACTTGCGGAGGATATTTTGTTCCGAAAAAATGAAGAGCGCCGGTTTTTTTCGCTTCCTCAATCGACATCTCTACTTTGTGGACTGGCAAATCCTTTTTGATGGCATTATTTATCAAGTCTTCTACTTGCATAATTTCTTCCGGAGTCATTTTGCGAGGAAGGGTGAAATCAAATCTTGTCCTCCTGGCATTCACATCCGAACCGCGTTGTTCTACTTCATTTCCCAGAACTTTCCTTAAAGCGGCTTGCAAAAGGTGGGTGGTGGTGTGAAGCCGCAGGATTTTATTTAGCTCTTCTTTATTGCCAGCTTTAATCTCACCGGTATTTAATAGAAGACCGTGGCCGCCAAATTTTGCTTCTGCTCCGGCACGAGACTTTTTCTGATGCTTTTCAAATTCCTTATCAAAATCTTCTCGCCGCAGGTGTGCCGCTGCGCCTTTCGGAGCAAGCTCTTTAATTAATTCAAAAGGTAGGCCATAGCTTTCGTAGAGCTTGAAAGCATCGGCAGTCGTAATCTTTTCATAGCGGGTTAACTCTTTCATCCCCCTGCCGAGGGCGGCCTGGAACTTACTCTTCTCTTCTTCCATCACCAGAAGAATCTCCTCGGTGTTTTTCAGTCCTGGATAAACATCGCTAAATTTTTGTGCGACCTCCGGCACGACAACAGCAAAAAGATCTGAGTGAACATCCCTGCTCACCTCATAAGCAATCACCCGCCGCAGGAGCCGCCGCAGGATGTAGCCGGCTTCTTTGTTGGATGGTCTTATGCCGTCAGCTATGAGAAAGGCGCTTGCCCGAAGGTGATCGGCAAAGACTTTTTTGCTTTGTTCGTCAAGATTGGGAGCCACCTCTTCAAGTTTTTTAACGATTGGTAGGAAAAGATCAGTTTTGAAAACATCGGTTTCACCTATAATCACGGCCATCAAACGCTCAAAGCCCATGCCGGTGTCTACTCCTGGGGTGTCTAGCTTCGCGAGTTTGCCGTCGGCATGGCAATAAAACTCGTTAAAGACCAGATTCCAAACCTCTACCCCTTTAATGTAAATCTCGGTTGTCGGGCCGCAAGGGCCCTCGCTTCCGGTTGGTCCCCAGAAATTATCTTCTCTGCCGAACCGTCGAATGTCAGTGACGCCGAGAGATTTCCAGATAGCTTCCGACTCTTCGTCTAAGGGAACTCCTTCTTCACCTTTAAAAACACTAACGTAATCAATAGTAAGTCCTAGTTCTTTAGTGATGAACTCGTGGCTCAATTCAATCGCTTCTTTCTTGAAATATCCCCCCTTGGGCGGGCGCGGCTCACCCTCGGCCGTACCGGCACGGGCTAGGCCGGGCTTATAGCCGAAGGAAAAATTACCGAGCATTTCAAAGAAAGTGAGATGGGTTTCGTCTCCAACTTCATCAATGTCAGAAGTGCGGAAAGATTTTTGAATTGAAACAGTATTTTTAGAGCCGAGTGGTCGGCCGAGATTGGGATGAATGTCTTTTAGAGGATCTTTCTCACCGGTGTAGTAGGGCTTGAACTGCTGCATGCCTGCAGTGGTTATGAGAACCGACGGATCATCTGAGGACAAAGACGAGGAAGGTACAATTGTGTGGCCCCTCTTCTCAAAAAATCTTAGAAATTTTTCCCTAACTTGCTCGGAAGTCATTAGTAATCAGAAAGTCGGGTGGCTTGTTCGTGCATTCTAATCTTTTCTAGAGCCTTGGCTTCAATCTGCCGAATTCTTTCTCGAGTAACGCCAAAAACTTTCCCCACTTCTTCTAAAGTGTGGGTAACACCGTCTTCCAAACCGAAGCGCATCTCTAAAATTTTTCTTTCTCGCTCGGAGAGACTCCCGACAATTTCCTTAATTTGGTTTCGAAGTAAATCCTGAGAGGTTAGTTGAACCGGAGTTAAGCTCTTCTCGTCTCGAATAAATTCCGCCAAGGTTGATTTATCGTCATCTTCACCAATGGGGGCTTCAAGCGAAATCACCTCTTGAGAAATTTTCTGAATATGGCGAACTTTCTCCGGAGGGAGGCTCATCTCAATGGCAATTTCTTCAATAAGCGGTTCCCGGCCAAGCTCCTGGGCTAGCTTCCGTTTAACTTGAGTGTATTTGGAAATAGTTTCGACCATATGAACCGGGATCCTGATGGTTCGAGATTGGTCGGCTAGGGCACGGGTGATGGCTTGCCTAATCCACCAAGTTGCGTAAGTAGAAAATTTAAAACCTCTATCTGGATCGAATTTTTCTACTGCCTTGAATAGACCGATATTCCCTTCTTGGATAAGGTCGGAAATACTTAAGGGGCTTCGATTAACATAACGTTTGGCAATGGAGACCACCAATCGAAGGTTAGCTTTAATAAGCCGCTGCCTTGCTTGCTCATCTCCTTTGGCGAAACGTCTGGATAAATACTTTTCCTCGGCGGACGTTAAAAGCGCCGTTTTGCCGATTTCTTTCAAGTACATCTGGACATTGTCCGCGAGTTGGCCTCTAACTTTAGTCGCATCTTGGAGCTCTTTCCGGCTGATTTCCTCCGAAGGAAGTCCGAGGAGAGATTCAACTTCAACGACTTTTAAACCTTCCTTATCGAGACGCTCGTATATTCCCTCTAAAAACTGGGTATCAGTTTCAATCCGCGGAAAATAATCGAGAATTTCCAGATCACTAACAAAACCCTTAGAATGGCCTCGAAGGAGAAGTTCCTGAAATTTGCGCTCTTTTTCGGCTGCTCTCTGAGGCTTAGGGGTAACCCTAGCCGCCCTCTTAATGGTCTTCCTGGCTTTCTTCTTCGTTGGCCTTGTTTTAACGGCTGCCTTTTTCTTCTTCGTTACTTTTTTTGTTATTTTTTTCCTTGCCCCTCGCCGCTTTCCTTGCCCGCCAGAACTTTGCCTGCCCGCCTTGGCATAAGCAGTGGCGGGGCGGCGGCGGAGCGCAGTGGATTTTTTCCTACGTACTGGTTTTTTTGACTTCTTCCTTGACATTTTTTAAATCATGCAATTTTTTAACTATTTCGTCAAGCTGTTTTAGGTGGGTCATTAGTTCTTCTTCCCTACCCGATTGTTCTGATAGAAGCACTAACCTTCCAGTTTCGTCCCTCAAGCGCTTCAGGTGCTCGTACTGCAGTTCATTTATTAGTTTTTTTAATTCTACCTCTAATTGCTCTTCTTCGAAATTCACAAACTCCATTCCTCCACGGAGAGAAGCGAAATTAACAATTTCCTGAATCTCCTCGTTAGGAGCTGGGAGTTGGGAGCCGGGGACGTGCTTCCCGACGATTAGTTTATATGCTTCCTTATAGGATGGCGGCATAAGCAAAAGATACGGCTCAACCAATAGACCGAATTTGTTTTTCATAGCAACGAGACCCAAGATCTGAAGAGCTACCAGTTCTCGTCTCTCTAGCTTTCTCTTCTCCTGCCTTGTTTCAGTGGTAGAAGTTATTCCCCTATAGTCTTCACTAAGCTGGTCCATCTCGGCTGCAAGTCCTCCCTCCGGAATTCCGGAACGGTACGACAGTTCCCGTAACCAGTGACTGCGTTCCACTGGCGACCAGAGATTTTTGACCTTAGAGAGAATTAGCCGAAGGGATGTCTTTCTTCTCTCAATGGTTTTTAAATTGCTGCTTGTTAAATATTGGTCAAAATAATATTCCATGGCGGGCTTAGCGCGACTAATGGCATCTTTTAAAAAACCGGGTTTTTGGCGGGCCGCTTCTGCCGGATCAGAGAAATCACCAAAAGAGATAAGAGAAACGACAAAGTCGTAAGTCCCGGCTAGGTCAATGCTTCGCTCGGCCGCTTTTAGCCCCGCTTGATCGGGATCAAATCCCAGAATCAATTTCTTAGCACTCCGGCGGAGCAGTCGCAGATGATCGGCAGTGAGGGCTGTACCCGAAGAGGCAACAACGTTTTTTACTCCATCTTGCCAAGTAAGAAGAAAATCCATCTGTCCCTCAACCAGGAAAGCGGTTTCCAGTTCGCGGATAAATTTTTTACTCTGCCAAAAACCGTAGAGGATTCGGGATTTGCTAAAAATAGGCGTCTCCGAGGTGTTTAAATATTTAGCTACTTCTTCTTTTTCAAAATTAGGCAGGATGCGGCCGGAAAAGCCGACTATTTTACCGAAATGGTTATGGATAGGAAACATGATCCTTCGCTGAAAGCGATCGCGGTACTGTCCCCTTTCTGTTTTAATCGCCAAGCCAGCGCGGACAACATCATTAATGCTAAATCCTCGATTAATTAGATTGACGACGAGATCATCACCCCCGGCGGGAGCGAGGCCAAGGCCAAACCCAATAATGGTTTCTTTGTTTATCCCTCGACCCTGAAGATACGACAGAGTTTCCGGTGATGCCGTTAAATGATCTTCAAAGAATGCGGCGGCGGTATTGTTAATATCGTAGAGGACGCCGAATTGACGCGCATCTGCCGGGCTGATTCTTTTCAACTCAATTCCGGCCTTCTCAGCCAGGATAGTAAGGGCTTCGTGAAATTCCAGGTTTTCGTGACGCATCAAAAATTTAAAAACATCGCCACCCTCGCCGCAGCCAAAACAATGCCAGATTTGGCGATCGGGAGAAATAATGAAGGAGGGAGTCTTCTCCCCGTGGAAGGGGCAGAGGGCCTTAAAATTTCTACCTGCCGGCCTTAATTCAAGATAGCCCTTGATAAATTCGACGATATCCAGTTTTTCTTTGATTTGTTCGCTAGGGGTCATACAGATAGAATCTAGAAGCTAGAAAGCAGAATCTAGCAGAGAACGTCAGTAAGAAGAATACTAAACTCGATTGAAAATTCCTATTTTCTAGATTCTAGTCTCTGCCCAGTGCTGTTTCCACAATTCTCTCGCAGACCTCAGGCAAACTCAAGCCATAACCCAAAGCAGCCACAGAGAGTGCCCCCGTCTCTATGAAGCTTGGAATAGTATTCACTTCTAGAAGATAAATTTGGTCGTCCTCACCAAGGATCATGTCGGTTTTAGATATCCCCGTTGCCCCGACTGCCTGATGGGCTAAGAGGCCTGCCGCCTCGGCTGCATTTCTTTCTTCACTGCTTAGAGAAGCTGGTAAAACGAGTTCGGGATTGTCTGGGACATGCTTAGAATAGTAATCATAGAAACTGCTAGACCGAGAAATAATTTCTACGGGCACCATCGGAATAATTTCTCCTTGGCCGTTGTCAATTATAGAGACACTTAATTCGCGTCCTGCGACATATTCCTCCACTAAAATGCTTTTACTAAACTCGAAAGCTTTCTCAAGGGCACCATTCAACTCATCAGGATCTCTCACTAAATTGACCCCCAAGGATAACCCTCGATTAACCGGTTTCACCATTACCGGAAAGTCAAAATCCAACTCGAAGCTTCCGGAATCAGACTTCTCAAGGGCCATAAAACGGGGAGTATGAAACCCGAGAGTGCGAAAGAGCCGTCCGGTTAGGGCTTTATTAATCGCCAAAGCGGATGTTAATGCTCCGCTTCCCGTATGAGGGATGTTTGCTTGTCCTAAAATATCCTGGATTGTGCCATCCTCGCCGTATTTGCCATGCATGGCAATGAATACTAAGTCAGCTGCCTCTTTCAGTTCAGATGGACTAATTGACCACTCGCCATCTCTTTTTATGAGAACCGGTATCGTCTCGTATCGTGTTTTAGCTAAAGCGCGCTTTACTGCCTCGCCGCTTAAAATAGAGGATTCGTGTTCGGCAAACGGGCCGCCGGTTAAAATTGCTACTCTCGCCTTTCTCACCTTTCCCCTCTTATTGAACAGTAATTGTTCCGGTGGAAGCGGGATTCAGGTGGTTGTGATATTTCCAGGAACCGGTCCGAGTGAAAGTAAAAGAGTAAGTAGCCCCGGGGACAATCTCTTGCTTAGCATCAAACTCTGGATAATTGGTGTGGGTTGGGTGAGGACCGGAAGCCGGCCAAAAGTTGCTGTCACTATTATTCTTAAAGATTACGGTATCTCCAGCTTTAATGGTTAAGCTCTTGGGACTAAACCCGCTCACAGCATAAGTGACTGTTTGGGTGGCGACGCTTTGAGGTTGTGGGGCTGGCGAAGTAAGTTGGTTACCTTCAGGAGCTTGGCCTGTCTCTTCAGTCACAGCAGACTCCTCACTCGTAGGAGCTAAGACTTCACCACCTCCCTTCTGCTTAACAAATATAAGACCGGCGATAATAAGAACAAGAACTAATCCGATAACGAAATAAGTGTTTTTATTCATGCTTTCATTATACCTTATCCGCCCTTTTTATTGTGGATAACTTTATTTTGGTGGCAGTTATTCAGTAGAAATATCTACAAGTTCAACTTTTTCTTGTCCGTTTTTCACTGATTCTTCTAAAACAACAAAGCCGACAGCCGGGCAATAATACTTATATTCATTAGCGGTGCTATCAATTTTGCTCCAATCTCTTGTTTGGAGACAGTCATCAAACATTCCGGAAGAGACGGTGACTTTTTTGCCAATAGCTATAACATCTGCCATATCTTCGGCTTCACCCTTGTAGTATTCCTGGCGGTATGAATCACCGACTTTAGGGTTTGCCGGCATTATGATCCCCGGCTTAGCTCCATCTACGCCTGCTTCCCAAGCTCCTTTATGATCTTTCAGCTTGCCGCTCTCATAGTTGTCAACATCTTCCCCGAAATACCAAACATTCCCTTCCTTATCCTGGGCATACCAATCTTTAGTATCTTCTATCAGTTCGTTGTTTAACCAAACCTTGTCTCGTACAACAGTAGCTGTCACGCCCATTACTTTTTTTGCCTCGTTGGTAACGGTTACTTCAATGCGCTCCAGGCCTTCATCGGTTTTGTTTTCGTAGGTAAACTTTGTACCGGGCTCTAAGACAAAGTATTTATTATCAATTTTAGAGATAAAATCGCTCGGGTTGATTACCGGACTATATTCTGCGTCTTCGGGTTTTTGTTTTTGCGACCAGTAAAACGCTCCTCCGAGGAGGGTAGCTATTAAAATTACGCCAATTATTAAATAAGTAGTTCTATCGCCTCCCATGAATTTCTTAATTAATTAAAGACTTAGCTGTAAAAATGTGCAAGCGGTAACATTCAGCGGTGTGCGTTCGAAAAAAATCGAACACATTTCGCCGCCTTTGGCGGCGAGGGTGGCGGGCAGAAATCCAAGCGGCTCCGCCGCGAATATTAACAATTTCAAGTTTTTCTTTGGCGGCAAGTTCTTTTACAATCTGGACGTCTAATTATAGACATATGGCTTTGGCTCTCAATGCTTGCTAATTTTCAAAATATTTCTGCTCTATTGAGAGAGTTAAGAAGTACTTGTCTTTTTCAGTAGCTGTTTGAAAAATTTCTTGTAAATTGACTGGGTCATTTTTACTATAAACCTGATTACGTTCTGGATTCGAAAGGTTGTACTCCATTTGGTCTAAACTAATTTGGTCTAAATTAGCTGTCTCCCTTTGAGCGTATTCAACATCCAAATAGGCTACTCTGTTTTTTTGAAATTGCACTGACGGTAAACTAGAAACTAAACCCGTTTCCCCATAATTAGTATTTTGTGTATCATCATAATATTCATTAATCATTCTTGAAATTGTCGTATACTCACCCTGCCAACCTTCGTTTGTAAGCACAAGGTCAAGTTCTAACATCGTTTTTCTAAAGTCACCGTTAAAAGAGTAAAGGTTCGTAATTCGATAAGTACATTTGTAAGAATATGGATCATTATCTCCCAAGACATGAACACCTTTAACGCATTGATCATAAGACGAGTTTCCATGAGAATTAAAACTCATTCGATTTTCAATATTTTTCTGAAAAGAGTTGATTTCATTTATAGTCTTATTTCTTGCTTGGGTAATTTCAACACTATTCCATTCGGGTGCTTGTTTCAGATTTCTTACCATTCCTTCAAACCCACTATTAACTGCTAAAATGTAATAAGAAACTACCCAAACAATGACCAGCAATAACCCCGTTATAAGAGATATTATTAAAAACTTTTTTGAGATCATATGATTAAAAAAATTTCTTTCCCCAAAATTAAATTAAATATGGTTCGAGCCGATTTGTTTTAATTATACAACATTTTCCAACTGGCGGAGTAGGCGGAGAACCTGCAACACGCTTTCTCCCGCCCAAAGCGGTGGGGGTGGGATTCGAACCCACGATACCCTTTTAAGGTATAGCTGCTTTCCAAGCAGCCGCACTAGGCCTCTATGCGACCCCACCGCTTTAAGAGGGATTGCGATTTATAACTAAAATATCAAATTTTAGATAAATCGGGAACAAGCGTGCGCATTCGACCACTCTTGCACCCTTCCAACTTTTATAGACTGATATTATGAGTTTTTCGCAATAGCTTGTAAAGCTGTTTTCGCTTTTCTTTAAATTTTGAGGCTCCGAAGAACCTTCACCCTTTCCTCTACATGAGGATTGGTCATAAATGCTTTG
>JAUYKE010000016.1 GCA_030700125.1 Candidatus Colwelliibacteriota bacterium | reverse complement strand
TTGCGTTACCCGTTCGGGCAAGCTTCCGGTAGGTGCAATTTCTATACGGATTGGTAGCTTCATATGAGCGGTAGCCAGTTTCATAATTGCCGACGGCATAGTCGCGGAAAAAAGCATTGTCTGACGATTTTTAGGAATAGTACGGAGAATTCTCTCAATTGCCGGCGCAAAACCCATGTCAAGCATACGATCGGCTTCGTCGAGCACGACAATACTTACGTTATCAAGCCGAAGCGTTTGTTGTTTTAAATGGTCAAGAAGTCTGCCGGGCGTTGCAACGATAATCGTAGGATTCTCCTTGATTGCACGTATCTGCGGTCCAATGGCAAGGCCGCCGATGAGGACTGTCGTCTTTAAGTTGATATTTTTACTTGTTCGTCGCAACACTTCGTCTACTTGAATGGCCAGCTCGCGGGTCGGTAGCATTACAAGGCCTCGTTTCTTAGTTTGGGTTAATCGTTGGATCATCGGAATCCCAAAAGCGAGTGTTTTTCCGGGTCCCGTTTGGGCGATGCCGACAATATCTTTTCCTTGTATCGCTACCGGAATTACCTGCTGTTGAATTGGAGTAGGGACTATAAATCGCAGGCGGGTCAACGTCTCAAGGAGCGCCGGGGCAATGCCGAGGGAAGAAAACCCTGAAATTGTCTGGGGTGGATTGTTTTTCATGTTATCTATGGGTTTAGCGGGATGAAAAAGGTCTTTTTCTATCTTTATTCGCCGACTGAGGCGAGAGCGTCCTTCGCGGCCTTGAGGGCTTCATTATAATAAACCGCTTTTTCAAATTCTTTCCGGGCAAGAGTTCGGTCGCCGCGCTCCTGGTAAATTTTCCCTTTGAGGATATAAAGCTCTGAGACCGACTTATTATTGTTATTGATGACGCTATCAGCAAGAATGAGAACGCGATCATAGTTGCCTAGCTTGAAATACGCTTCAATCGGCTCCATCTGATACCAGAGTTTGTGTGGAGTCAAGTATGGCTCCACTTTTTCAAACTCTTGTACTGCCCCCTTGTAATCGCCCAAATAATAAAGAGCGGTAACAAGATTGTAGTGGGCCCGGCGATCATTCGAATTTTTTGTGAGTTCTCCCTCGGCGCGTTCTTTGGCATTTTGCCACGCCACTTTCTCATCTTTATCTTCGCCTAATATCTCCTCAACCACGGACTGCTTCGCAGGTGGGACAACGACAAGATATGAGTAATTAAATTCCTTCCAAAGGTGCATCCACTTATCGTAAGAATAGGCCTCACTTAGTCCTTCGATACCGTCGCTCTCAATAATTACTTTCTTATTGTCGTCGTATCCTTTAACCACTCGATAATGGACGTAGTCCTTGTCGGGATATGTGAGGGCGCGGGCAATAACTGGAATATCATTGGCAACGAACTTTTTGAGTAACTCGATATCGCCGTTCGGCCGGACGTAGGTAGCGAGTCCCCGCTCCTCCGCGTACTCGGCAAGTTCGTAGAGCGTGACTGATTTGTCGTCATTATCGCCTCGGGGATTATTCCAGGGCCTTGTGGCAAGAGCAATTTTCTCCTGAGTGTCCTTAATGTCCCACTGCGAAAGGGCAATCACGAGTGCCACGGAAGAACAATTATTGAAGCTTTGCCAGACATGGGTAAGGCCTCCGATAGTTTTCGCAGGGGGGAGGTTTCCGGTAACGGCGAGTACTTTTCCAGACGGCGTTTCGGCTGCCCGGCCCTCTTCGCCACTGCTTCCTACAGAATTGAAGAATAAATATAGACCCCCCGTACTAAGGATGATAAATGCAAATAAAAATATAATTTTCCTTTTCATTTACCAGATCATTATAAGGGTTCTTTGAGGTTGGAGATAGAGAGTACCTTGCTACTGAGCATGCTCAGTAGCAAGGTACGTATTTAGTTACGCAATTCTTTATTGTTTTCTCTAAAAAATTCGAATAGAATAAACCCGATTTGCCGGGTCGTCTAATGGCAGGACCGTGGCCTTTGAAGCCATTTATCTAGGTTCGAATCCTAGCCCGGCAGCCATCTTTCGCTAAAACATTTGCTTACAAAAGACTTGGAAATTCTGTAGTATTAAAGAAAGATAGAGGAGAATAAATGGAACTTTCAATGACTACAGACTATGCGTGTGATACTGGAGACGCTCGGCCCTATCTCAGAAACATCGCGGAAGCTGGTTTCAAACATATCCAGTGGATTCATCATTGGAAGCACGACTTCATCTACACAAAACCGGAAATCCAGCATATAGCAAAGATGATGAAAGACCTGGATCTTTCACTCTATGACATTCATGCTCCGGTCGGTGACGAGAAAAACTGGTTCTCAAGCATTGAATATCAAAGACTTGCTGGAGTCGAAATTGTTAAAAACAGAATTGAAATGTGCAAAACCCTCGGTGGCTCTGTCATTGTGATGCACATCCCCACGCTAATTCCGGAGAATCTTGGCAAATGGCACCAGCTCAAAAAATCTCTCGACGAACTTGAAAAGTTCTGCGCAAAAAAAGATGTCAGAATAGCGGTGGAAAACAACGAACCGTTTGCCGAATTCAACGGCATAAAAGAGCTTTTTTCGGAATACGGCCCAGGATTTATCGGACTCTGCTATGACTCGGGTCACGGCAACATGGGAGGAAAAGGACTTGAGCATCTTGATTCAGTTAAAGAACGGCTAATTTCTCTTCACCTTCACGACAATAACGGTTTTGAAGACCAGCACAAACCGATATTCACAGGCACAATCAACTGGGAAAAGCTCGCCCGAATCATCGCCGGATCTCCATGCAGAAAATTCCTCACATTTGAGACTAACATGAGATTTTCCGGTATACAGGATGAAAAACTCTTTCTCGAACGTGCCTATAGCGACGGACTCAAACTTTTGAAGATGATCTGAACTTTGCGAACTCCCCTACCTCAACCTCCAAGGAAGCCCTATAATCCTTAGTAACTCTGCTATTTTGATTTAAAATATGCCAAGAAGAAAAATAGAGCGATGTCCGTGGGTGTCTGACAAAGACTTCCACATGACGGGGTGTTTTAAAAGATAAGCGTAGAGGTTTAAAGAAACTTAGCCATAAAAACAATATCGTCGAAGCCTTCGGTACCTTCTACCGCCTTGCGTCGCCGCCCCTCCTTTTCATAGCCCAAACGTTCGAAGAGCTTAAGTGCTCTCTCGTTTTTGCCAAATACCTCAAGCTCTAAGCGGCGGATGCCTTGCTTCCGGGCAAATTCTTCAGCCGCTTGCATGAGACGAGTTCCTATTCCCCTACCGTGATGAGAAGCCACGACCGATAAAACAAGATAAGCATTCCCTCTAAGTTTTTTAAACTTCGCGAAAATAATCGAGATATATCCGACCGGTTTTTTATCATTCACGGCAATAAGGGTGTATGTTCTACGCCTATTCACAATGAATCTAGCCAAAGCATATAAAATCGTTTCTTTCCGTTCTCCTTTTTCCGGTACCAGGTGAGTTGCGTCGTGTTCGATTTGATGTCTCAAACGTAAAAAGGCAGGTAGATCCTTCCACTTGAGACGATCGATCGAGATATTTTGACTTTTCTTACCTTCAGCCGTTTTCACTCAGCCTATTATAGCTCATTTTAGATATTCGTTTTATCCCCAAAGAAGCTTTGTAATTCTTGTAAGAAATACTTTTAATGGGCGTCTTAAATTGTATAGATAGCTTAAAAGGTCGAGTAAGCTGGGTAAACAGTAAAAATGTTTAGCAAGACTACCAAGATTAAATATTTAGTGCCGCTTGGGTTGGCAGTAGCTGTAGCAGGTGGTGCGGTGTCGCTGGCTTTGGCTGACGACGATCAAGATCGGTCGTCTCATCGTCCGGCAATGATTCTTGAGGTAAATAGAAATGGTAAAACTTTGCTTCGTGGAACGGTTGAGTCAGTAGCCAGCAGCACCTTAACTCTGAAGAGTTGGGGTGGAAATTGGACCATTAAGACCTCTTCAGATACCAAGATCCATCCAAGGGTGAATGGCACCAGTACCCTGTCTGCATTCGAGACAGGAGATTTTGTTGGAGTAATCGGTCAAGTTTCTGAAACGGAAAACTTCACCGTTAATGCCAAGATAATCCGCAACTGGACGCTGAAAAAGGAAGTGAAAACCGATAAGCAAGAAGGAAAGAAGGAGGTAAAAGAGGCCAAGAAAGAGGGTGCAAAACTTTTTGTTGGAGTCGCCGGGAATGTCGCGAGCAGTTCCCTCACCTTAAACAGTAAGAATAAAATTTATAGTGTTCTCGTTGCTTCAAGCACTAAGATCTTGAATCGCCACTGGTTGAATATTAACTTAAGCAATATCAGGGTTAATGACAAAATCAGGATTTTCGGCATTCTCCACGGCACTAGTACTACCGATATTGATGCCGAAGTTATTCGGGATATCTCATTACCTTAAGGCAAAAGGGTAATCGATAAATTCAGCGAATAAAATATAAAAACTACGCCTATTTCTAGCGGGCGTAGTTTTTGTTAAGCAATTAAAGCGGTGAAGTATCCTTGACTAAAGTAAGCCCCGGCACCTCCGACGATCACGGCAACCGCAAAATACGCAAAACTCTTAAGAGAGCGGACGGAAGAAAGCTGTTTGAGGACCATTCCAACAATCGGCACAAGTACTATGTACGGCGCCGCGGTTGTGGCAAAACCAAACGCGGCCATTTGTTGTCCGTAACCCGTAAGCCCCATAAGGATCCCCGCAAGCTTGGATCCATAGGCAATCACTTCTCCCGGTCCAATAAAAATCATTAGTCCCAGCACAAATCCAAAAGTGACATTAATCAAAATGCTTAAAAGATTGGTCCCTTGGGTATCTTGCCCGAAGCCGCCAGGCGCCGCCATCATCGGATTCATATTGGGAGAGTTCATCAATGGAATCATTATACCATAGAAGAATTTGTGCTCCAAGCTGCCCCTCCTTATAATATTAAGCTATGACGATAAACTATGAGGATGTAGAATCTTATTAACTGGGTAATATGAAAAGAGTTTTAATTACCGGAATTAGTGGTTTGATCGGAAATGTTCTTAAAGAAAGATTAAT
>JAUYKE010000012.1 GCA_030700125.1 Candidatus Colwelliibacteriota bacterium | reverse complement strand
GGAGTGATAAACGGCAATACTGCTTGTACCGTTAATGTCACCGGCATACGACCTTCTTTGCCTCCCTCCGTTGACATCAAAGCAAACGGCTCCGACGGTCCCATCACCATCGATTCAGGATCTTCCGCAACTCTCTCTTGGACTTCAAGCAATGCAACCTCATGCATGGCCTCCGGCGGCTGGAGCGGATTCAAACCGATCGCAGGTTCCCAACCAACCGGACCGCTTACTTCCTCGCGAGGATACACAATTACTTGTTTCGGTCCCGGTGGCAACGTTTCGGATAGCGTCACGGTAAGAGTGGGAGCACTACTTCCGCCCACGGTTGACATCAAAGCAAACGGCTCCGACGGTCCTATCACCATCGATTCAGGATCTTCCGCAGCCCTCTCTTGGACCTCAAGTAACGCAACTTCATGCACTGCTTCCGGCGGCTGGAGTGGACCCAGGTGGACATCGGGTTCTGAACCAACCGAACCGTTAACTGCGGATCGAATCTATAGCCTTACTTGTCGCGGTCTGGGTGGTTCGGCGTCCGACAGCGTGACAGTGAACGTGGAGGGACCACCACCGCCTCCACCGCCACCACCGCCTCCTCCACCACCACCGCCCCCTCCCGTCGCTCAATGCTCTGACGGGATAGACAACGATGGCGATGGTAAAATTGACTACCCCAAGGACTCTGGCTGTACCTCGCCCAGCGATAACAGCGAATTACGTTTCTTTAAAATTAAAGAAATAGTTCCTGACTTCTTCAAACTCAATTGGCTTAACCTTAACACCCCGAACTTCTTGGGGGCTCGGCTTTAGGTAAGCAATAACAGCTCTGGAGCTGGGGAACTTATTCATCCGTCCGTTTCCTTGACAATTTGAGGTAAGTATGATATGTGTTAGTTAGTTTTCGAGAATCCTGTCCTTTTCCAACTGAAGAAGGGGGTGAAAGAGGTGAATCCGAAACGTATCTGTTCGGCGGCAGTTATTGCCGTTGTAGCACTTGCGGCTTTTGGCTGCAGTGCGGCCGAACAGGCGCCGGTTGCTGATACGCCCATACCGGTTGCTGTCCCCGAAGAGTCGGCGGCGGAACCGACACTCGTGACGGCCGAAGCGACGAGCGAGGAAGTCAAGAGCGCCGTGCCCGAAGACTCGGGACAGGCTCAAGAGCCGATGAAGTCGGCCAAGCCGGAGATGGTGCGGAAGCCCATCGCTTGGGCGGTCTTCCGGTTCGACAAAGGCGTTCCGGAGGATGATCGTCAGTTTGTCCGGAACGTCGTGAAGAAACTCCAGCCGTATTTCGTCATCCCGCGGCCGGCTGGTCCATCCGCGAAAGTGGAAGTCCGTGGATACTGGAACCGTTGCCCGTTCGCTTTCCTCGCCGTCAGCAATTCTGACGGTCTGGAAGCTTGCCTCTCACTCGCCGGGTGGCAGGATAGCGACGCTATCTTGAACTGGCGGACGATCGCCCACGAGTGGTTCCATGTGGTCCAGTGGAACTTCGCGGACCGCGGCTATTCTGCCGGTGCCTATGACCTGCCTGAATGGCTGTGGGAAGGAAGCGCGGAGTGGATGGCGTGGAACGCCGCAGTGCATTTCGGCGCTGCCAGCAAGGCATACGCCGAGAACACAACGCGTTATTGGGCCTCGCTCGTCTCGACACCACTCAACCGGATGATCACGCTGGAACAGCTCTTGGGCGCCTCTCCGGGCAAGGCGGATTCCTACGGAGTAGCCTATTGGGCGGTGGACTATCTTGGGGCCACGCCGCAGAAGCTGCTCTTGCTCTACCGCCGCCTTGGTGAGGGCATGGAGTTTCAGCAGGCAGTGAAGAGGACCTTCGGCCGTGCGATTAACTCGAAGTTCTACAAAGACTTCGAGGCCTACCGTGCGAGGGGGTTCTACTCGTGATGAACACCCCCGGCAGCTCCGTGCTGCCGGGGGCACCTCCACCTGACCCAGGCATGTCTTAAACTGCCTTAACTGGCCCACGTTACGGGCCTTTTAATTTTATTAACTAGAAGGGAGAAGATGGATTTGGTACAATTGGGTATATATGATGGGTCGGAAGTGGATCGTTCTTGCGGTTCTTGTGGTTGCGGCTACGGTGATTTTCGCTGTTGTGTTCTTGGTGCAGGACAGCGGTTCTCCAGCCGTGCCGCAGTCCGCAGGCGAGTTTCAAATTCCACCGGTAGGGGAACGAGTCACGGTGGACGGCATTGTTGGAGGAATGGGTCAGTCCGAGGATGACACACTTGCTTTTTACATTGAACGCGGCGCCGAGGAGGACTCAATAATTATTAGGATAACTGAGAAGACGATAATTCAAGCCGGGAAATTTGCGTCTAGACCCTTCATCGAAGGAGATATTGCCGAAGGCGACTCTGTTGAGGTAGAGGTCGTAAGCGACGGTGAGCGTCTCATCGCCGAGACAATTAAACGCTTCCGTGACACGGATGAGTAATTATAAGTTGATAATTTTCCTTGTTGTTTTCGCTGCCAGTTTGGCCATCTCGGGTGTCTTTGTGGTCACATCTGCTCAGACACCTCCTGCGCCGAATGTGCGCGTTTGCATCGGAACGCTCCAGGATTGCCAGAGGAGCACAATCAAGCATAGAGGAGACCGCGTAAATGTTCGTTGGGAAGTGACGAACCTCTCACAAGCAGTGGGAACTGCATGCTTAAGTCAGGGCGCGTGGGATAATCGTGCGCGGAACACGGCCGGGAACGTTTCCCTTCCAGAGGATCAGCCGACCGGCTATCAGACGGTTGGACGCAGGAATTACAGAATACTGTGTTCAAATGCGGGCGGAAGTAATTCGGACATGGTGACTGTTGAGGTGGAACCGGACTCATCACCTGGATCGCCTCCATCGTCCGGTGGACCAGCTCCAATTCTGCCTCCGCCTGGGGCGGGTGGAGGAGGAGGTGGTGGTGGAGTTGGCGGTGGAGTTGGCAGTGAAGTGGGGACAGAAGCCCCCATCACCTTGAGCTTTAGTGGCAGTCCGAAAACAGTGAAGCCAAGGCAAAAATTCACGATAAAATGGAAGGCTGGTAACGGAGCGACCTGGTGCAGAGGAACCGGCCATTCTTCTTTCAAGAATCTCCATGGTCCCCGGGATCCCTGGCCTCTAAGCGGCTCTTTCTCTACTAGTCTTGGTAAACCAGGGAAGTATAGTTTTGGAATGATTTGTGGCAGTGATAATCCGAAAAAGAAGAATGTAATAAGAGATGTAACTATTCAGGTTGTGAAATCATCTTCACCATCACCTCCACCGTCTGGAGATGGCACCCAGCCTTCATCACCTCCAACATCTGGAGGTGGGGGAGGTGGAGGCAGTGGAAGCGGTGGAGGTGACACCCAATGCACTGACGGTAAAGATAATGATGGCGACGGCAAAATTGATGGGGCTGACCCGGGTTGCCTTGATTCCGGCGGTAATTGCAAACCCAGCGACAATAATGAATTTAATCTGCCCCGGCTTTAGGTAGGCAATAGCAACTGTGGAGCTAGAGGATTTATTCGTCATTTTTCATCTCTTAGGGGTGGCCGTTGGACTTGGAGGAGCATTGGCCAGCGATTCCATGTTTTTTGGCGCCTTGAAGGATATGAAAATCTCCAAGACCGAGATGCGTTTTTTGCAAATCGGTAGTGTTATGGTTTGGATAGGGTTAGTAATTTTGATCATCTCCGGCTACTTGTTATTTTCGCTTGATCCGGATAAATACCTCAATTCTCCAAAGTTTTTGGCCAAGATGACGATTGTGGGCATTATTTTGCTGAATGGCCTCTTTCTCCATAAGAGCTCAATTCCGCGGCTTCGCAGGCATGTTAGCGGGCATCTACCTTCGTCAGACGAGTTTATGCGAAAACGACCGTTTCTTTTTACAAGCGGAGCTATCTCTCTTGTTTCTTGGCTTTCCGCGCTTACTTTAGGCGCGCTTCACAAAGTGCCGTGGAGCTACGGAGAGATTACGGGGGCTTACCTTTCAATTCTTCTTTTAGCTGGACTTGTTGCCAATCTACTCGGCCGCCGCCTTATTCCCAGCCGCTAAATTAGAGTAAAATAATTTTATGAAGGCACAAATTAAAGTCGGTGTTTTGGTGGTGAACGAGAGAAGTGAGGTATTACTTATCAAAGAAAAACCGCCGAACATCGGGCAGGCGAAATGGAATATTATTAAAGGGACCCATGAAGATAATGGAGAAACAATTTTTGAAACAGCAATAAGGGAGTGTCAAGAAGAGGCTTCCATCGATGTGGAGCTGACTCACGCGCTCGGCGTCTATCTTTATGATGGAGATCGGAGGTTTCGCATACAATTTAATTTTCTTGCGGTAGCGAAGAATAGTAAAGCAATAGTTCCAGATAAAGATCATCAGGAGCTTAGAAATGAGAATATAAGCGAAGCCCACTGGTTTAGAAAAGAAGAAGTTTTAAAATTGGAAAAGAGTGATTATCTATCCGAAATAACATATCAAGTAATCCAGGGATGTCTTAAAGATGGTAAAAAATATCCACTTGAGATATATAACCAACCACACCAAGTCTAAAAGATAGTAAGTAAGCGTAAGGGGCTTTCTGATTTAGAAAGCCCCTTGCTTTTTCTGCCACTTGAGTTCGACAATCTGTATTAGGTGAACAGGATTATTCTCTTTGTCTTCCTTGAACTGATAGAGTGGATATACTGCTTTTATCCAAGGAAGGTGTTTCTCCGTTTGTCCACCTGGCTTCACTGATTTTTCATGTTGGGCAACTACTTTCAAGGTGAAGCCATGATCAACGGCAATTTCTTCTAGACTTGGCGTTGCACTCCATCGTTCATCTACACCGAGGAAGTCAAAGCACAGCATCACTAGCGACCCGCTATCTTTAAGAAACCTACGGGCTCCGCTAATAAGCCTTAGAATTGTCGCTCGACCGCCTGGTCCACCGTAATCATGCAATGCTCCCTGGATTGGCATTGGGAGTTGCGGAGGATTACTTACAATTAGGTCGAAGCGGTAATTCTTTGGAATGTTGGCGAACACATCGCTTATCAACCAGTCGATTGCTTGGTTATCTCCAGCTGTTCGGGCACATTCAATTGTGCCTGGATTGATATCGCATGCCATCACTCGCCGAGCGTTTAGCTTTGCCATGCAGTAAGCCAGCAAACCAGTATCGCCGGTGCCAACATCCAGCACTTCGCCCTGTACACCTCTTTGGCTAAGGTGAGCTGCTAGATACAGGCCGCTTCTGGGTATATATCCACCCTTGCAGATACGAAGTGTCAGATCTAGACTATCGATTCTTAAGTAATCGCCAGTATCAGTTTTGTGCAGTACAGCAAACTCAGACATAGCCTCTTTCCTCATTAGTCAGGAACTCGTATCGTTCTATATCACCGAGCTCTACCAGGGTAGAGACGAGCTTGACATAAGCATTTACTCCTTCACGTTCGCTAACTTGATCGATTATATCCATGGGAAAAAAGAATTTGCCGTTGACGATAAACGGTGTTGCCGCCGACGCCATCAACTCCTCGACGTAAACGACATCGCTGATCCAATAAGTGTTGTTTTCTCCCAATAGAGTGCTTAGCAACGCCTTCTTGCGGTTAGATGCAATTTCTGATTGCTGGATCTTCTGCTGTCGTTCGTGATGAAGGAGACTATCGAAAAGTGACCGTACCTCGCCTTTTAGAAGGAACGATGCAAATTCTTCGAGAGAATAGTTTCTGACATATCTGGTAAAGAGATCTCTGCTGGGTGGCCCATCAAGGAGCACCAACTTACGTTCGAAATCAACGATGTGTATCGTGGCGCTTTCCGGGTCGTAGATCATATTTCTAGGCGCGCAGTCACCCCACAGGAATCCCGTTTTCTTGAAACCCAGAAAGAGGTCGCGGAACATCTCGATCCACTTTTGTCGCTCGGATTGCTCCTGAATTACCCTTAGCATCTGCTCAAGGTTGATACCGTCACAGTATTGTGTAACCAACACCATCTCACCTGGTTGCCATTCAATTAGGGGTGCAGGAGTTACGGTAATATTCCCCGCAAGGTTTATCGGGTGGGCTTTCAGGTGATCAATTGCTTGTTGGAACTGAATGTACTCGGTTTCGGTCGTCTTCTTTTCGACAACCCCAAGCCCGTTTCTACTAGCAATTTTGATCCTTGTAGGGTCAAAGGAAAGTACCCGAAACAACATAGCCACAGCGTCCTCCTTTTATTTTTATTAATGAGCGTCTTAGTACCAAGCTTAGTTCAATCAGATTTCCTATTGATTGTCAAGCTTCGGTTGCCACCCTCTTCCCGCATCCCGGCGGGTAAAAAAGGAAAAAAATAGGTATTTGATCTAATCAATTGAGGTAACGTAAGCAGATTTAGGGATTTGGGTTTTCTCTACATCCCCAGGAATAATGTAGTGGATGTTTTTCCGTGCCTGTTTTTCCGGGGTGAAGGTATCGGTGAGAAACATCACGGTTTGGGTGGGCATGGGGAGGCCGCGGACATCAAATCCGGCGGCATTGACGATTACATATTTGGGCTGATCAACAGGAAGACTGTTAAGTTCACGGCCGATCTCAACGTAATTGGCGGCAAAAGCCCCGGCAGTGTTCTCGTTTTTGGCCCAGCGGATAAAGTAAGTGTAATAAGCTTCGGCTGCGAAAGTAATTAAAAGGAGGGTTACACCGATTTTTATCAACTGCGGATTTTTCAGTTTTTCCAATAAAAATTGATAAATCCAGATTCCACCGATTGCAGAGAGAATAAACACCGGCGGGATCATAAGAATGGCTCGGAGGGCATGAGGCATACCTTCGTTTGAAATCACTACTGGTAAGGCAGCGACGATAAACCAAACTATAAGTATCTGGTATTTGGTATCACGCATTAAGTATTTCAGCGAAATCAGAAAACCAATTAAGAACATAATTCCCACAGGCCAGAAAAGCTGCGGTTGACCAGATAAGTTATGTCGCCAATTATAATCCCCCGCGAAATTAAACATCCCTAAGGTTTTCACGGTGTTAAGAGCTAGATTCTTGAGTGGCTCTTCAGAGGCGAAAACTGAGACTTGAGTAGTACGGCCAAAGAAGTCAGCCGGATTCTCTAAGAAATAGATGCCGAGAGGAAGGAATACGATGATGGCAGAGACTAGAAACAAGAGACAAGAGACCAGGATTTTTTTGCGAACAAGAGTGTCTTTGCTCTTAAGGAGGTAGGCGATAAGAATAATGAGAAGTAAGAGGGGGGTGGCGCGGTAGGCGATATAGGAGTGGAGACCTAAGCTATAAACGGCTCCGGCTGTGAGTGATAGGAGTAACAATCTCCTAAATTTTATTTTGCCGCTTGTCTCCCGAATTTTATTGAGAACGAGGAGTGTTAAATAGATTCCCCAAGTCAAAAACGCCGGGGCCATAATGGCGCGGAAGCCGATGCGGGAGAAATTAATATGCCAGAAGGAAGTAGCGAGGAGAAAGGCGGCGAGGAGCGCAATAGTAGATCTGTGCTTGCTTTCCCGAAATAACTCCCGAGTTAGGAAGTAGACTCCCAGAACAGTTAATATCCCAAAAAGCGCGCTCGGTAATCTTAAGGCCCAGGGTTCGTTGCCGAAAAGAGCTATCGAGAGGCTCTGAATATTGATGAATAACCCCTCGCGGCCGTTATTTTCAGGATAAAAAACTTTCCAATCACGAGTTGCTAACGCTTCCAGGGTGTTATTGCCATTCATCGCTTCGTCCGGATAGAGTCCCGGAGGAGCGGCGGGGAGATTCACGAGACGGAGGAAGGCAGCTATAATGATGATGAAAATCAGCAACCAGTACTCTTTTTTCATTGATCTAATTCTACCCTCCTTCGCCAAGGCTATGGAAGGGCAAAGCAATATTATCCTCGGTTTGCTGATGTTAAAAGATAAGTTAAAATGTCTGAGGGAGCGGCGAGACGCAGCACTCACTTAACACCAACAAAGGATTTGGAGTCTAGCGGTCGCTCCCTAAATTTTAATTAGCTACGAAATTACGAATATATGAAAGTTGGGTAATTTTGAGGAGATGGTTGATCTGAAGCGATATAGTAATTTTCGCATTGGGGGACAAGCTAAATACTTCAAAGAAGCGAAGACGGCCGAGGAGGTCATCCAGACCCTTCAATGGGCTCGAGAGAAGAAGCTTCCTATTTATATTCTTGGAGGAGGCACGAACATTCTCTGGAGTGATAAAGGGTTTGACGGCTTAGTGCTAAAACCGGATTTTAATTTTATTGAAGTTGAGGATTTTTATCTTACTGCCGGCGCAAGCGTGCCTATGTCAAAGTTAATTCAGGCGGCTGTTTCGCGTGGCCTTGCCGGGCTAGAGTGGGCTGGGGGACTGCCCGGAACTTTTGGAGGAGCGGTTTATGGAAATGCCGGCGCCTTCGGCGGCGAGATTAGAGATATTGTAGTGGAGGTTATGAGCTTGGATACCGAAACGATGGAACTAAAGAAAAGGAATAATATAGAATGCGAGTTTGATTACCGGGCGAGCGTTTTCAAAAAACGAGGTAAAGAAATTATCCTTCAGGCAACGGTTAAGTTGGAACCGGGTGAGAAGAGAATACTCTATGAGAGCATGATGGCGAAAATTAATTATCGGAAGAGGAGACACCCACTGGAGTACCCTAATATCGGCAGTGTCTTTAAAAATGTTCCGGTCGGCAACCTGGATAAAGAGTTAGCGGATCCTCACCGACTGGTCGTGAAAACTGATCCGTTCCCGGTGATTCCGGCGGCATACCTTATAGATAAAGCCGGGCTTAGGGGGGTGAGTTGCGGCGGAGCGATGATCTCTCCTCGGCACCCGAACTTTATTGTTAATGTGCTAGATGCTAAAGCGGACGATGTTTTGGCTTTGATTGAATTGATTAAAGAAAAAGTAAAAGAAAAATTTAAAATTCAGCTCGAAGAAGAAGTAAGAATCATAAATTAGAGTTATTAACATGTTTTTTAAATTTAATTTGTTCTAAAATTAGGTTAAAAGATAACGGAGTTGATTAGTCGGCAACCTACCGTTAGCTGGATAAAAGTAAATTAAAACGATGGCTGTAAAAAGAAGAAAGAAAGCTGCGGCAAAGAAGGCTCCTGCAAAGAGAAAGACTGCAAAGAGAAAGACTGCTGCTAAGAAAACCACTCGCCGAAAGAAAAAGAGGTAGTCTAAGAGGTTTTCCACAGTTGGTTTTGAGAACAAATTTGTTCTAAAATTAGAATGATCTAACGTGGCTGGGCGGTCGCCAGCCAGAACGTTAAGAAAGGCAGTTAAGCCACATGTACGAGAAGAAAAAGAAGAAGAAGAAATAGCTTCTTCTCCACTTTAACTAAAAGCCCTTCCGATTTTATCGAGGGGCTTTTAGTTTTTTGGTTTTTGGGTATAATACGCTGGTGAAAATCAATATTCAATCTCCTAACTTGGATTTGACTCCGGCTCTCGCGGAATATATTGAGAAGAAAATCGGGGGACTGGAGAAATTTCTTAAGAAATTTGAGGCGGATAGTGTCCTAGCCGAAGTGGATGTTGGGCGAGGAAGTCAGCATCACCGCCATGGCAGAGTGTACCATGTTGATGTTAACCTTCTCATTCTAGGAAGAACTATTAGGGCGGCTCATGATGATGAAGATGTCCGCAAGGCGATTAATGCGGTTAAAGAGAAACTCCAACGGGAGATTAAAAAATTTAAAGAGATTCGTAATTAATAAATGGGATTATTCTCTTTTGGTGCTAAGCAAACTTCTCCACCTGAGATAGCTAAGATTAATGAGTTAGAAAAAAGAGTCAGCAAGTTAACTGACGCAGAACTTAAGGAGGAAAGTTTGCAGATTAAAAAGGAGGCCGGCGAGGGTAAGGATCTCGAAGACCTATTACCTCAGGCTTTTGCTTTGGTGAGAGAGACGGCAGTGCGCACGCTTCACCAGCGTCATTTTGACGTTCAGCTTTGGGGCGGAATGGTTTTGCATCAGGGAGCGATTGTCGAGATGGCAACCGGAGAAGGAAAAACTTTGGCGGCTACGGCGCCGGCGTATTTGAATGCTTTAACGGGTAAAGGAGTTCACATTATTACTGTTAATGATTACCTAGCGAAGCGTGATACTGCCTGGATGGGGCAGATCTATCATTTTTTGGGTCTCCAGGTTGCATGTCTCGTTCACGAAGGGGCTCTAATGTATGACCCCAGTCACATAGCGCCCAAAGATGATGAGCTCCGCGACGCTACCGGCGGCTTTTTGGTTCAACAAGACTTTCTTAAGCCCGTCTCAAGGAGAGAGGCCTACGGGGCCGATATTATTTATGGCACTAATCACGAATTCGGCTTTGATTATCTGCGGGATAATATGGTTTACCACGCGGGTGACCAGGCACAGCGAGAGTTAAACTACGCCATCATTGATGAGGTTGACTCGATTTTGATTGATGAGGCGAGGACGCCGCTTATTATCTCCACTCCGGATGTCGGCTCGTCCGATTACTATAAACTTTTCGCGGGAGCGGTCGCGCGGCTCGATTCAAAAGAAGACTATGTGGTTGATGAGAAATTGCGAGCAGTGGAGATTACGGATTCAGGTATTGATAAAATCGAAAAGACTACCGGAATTAAAGATATCTTTTCAGTGGAGAACATGCGGCTCGTTCATTATTTAGAAGCGAGCTTGAAAGCGGGGGCTCTGTTTGCGCGCGACAAAGATTATGTAGTGCGGGAGGGGGAGATAGTGATTGTTGATCAATTTACCGGCCGATTGATGTTTGGCCGGCGGTATTCGGCCGGTTTGCACCAGGCGATTGAGGCAAAAGAGGGAGTGACGGTTAAGGAGGAGTCGCGAACTTTTGCCCAGATTACGATTCAAAATTATTTCCGGCTTTATAAAAAACTGGCGGGGATGACGGGTACAGCCCAAACTTCGGCGGAAGAATTTCATAAAGTATATAACCTGGAAGTGGTGAGTATTCCAACCAATAAACCAATGGTTAGAGAGGATATGCCGGATGTAATTTATAAAAACATTAAGGCGAAGTACGACGCGGTAGTGAAAGATATTAAGAAACGGCAGGAGGCCGGTCAACCGGTGCTTGTCGGTACGGTTTCTATTGAGAAGAACGAAATACTTTCTAAATTGTTTCATGGTGCGGGGATTCGCCATGAGATCTTGAATGCCAAAAATCATGAACGCGAAGCTGCAATTATCGCTCAAGCAGGAAGGCCGGGAGCGGTGACGGTGGCGACCAATATGGCCGGTCGGGGAGTAGATATTATCTTGGGCGGCAATCCGCCTGATCCAGGGGAGGCAGAGAAAATTAAAGAACTAGGCGGCTTGCATCTCTTAGGTACCGAACGTCATGAAGCAAGGAGAATTGATAACCAGCTTCGCGGCCGGTCCGGGCGACAAGGAGACCCGGGCTCATCGCAGTTTTTCCTCTCCTTGGAGGATGATTTACTGCGGATTTTCGGCGGGGATAGATTAAAGGGCTTGATGGAACGGTTTGATGTGCCGGAAGATATGCCGATTGAAAATAAGATGGTTAGTAGAGCGATTGGTCAGGCCCAGGGCAAGGTGGAGGGATTCAACTTTGATATTCGGAAGCACCTGCTTGAATACGACGATGTTTTAAACAAACAGCGGCTGGCTTTCTACAATAAAAGACAATCAATTCTTGAAGCTGTGAGGCCTGTCTTAGAGGGGGAAACGAGAAAGTTAAAGGATTCGGGGAAGATAAGAGAAATTCTTAGAGGGGCGGTAGCCGGGCATTTAGATAAAGTTGGGGAAGCGAATATTGATGTTGAAGAACGGAAGAAGTTGTTGGGAGAAATAGGGATTGAAATAGACGAGAAAGCCAACTTAGGCAACGCCAAAGAATGGGTCGAGAGCAAAATTACTACTTTTCACGAGAACTTTATCGAAGCGGTCGGTCGCCAGCTTTTGGTGATTCTTGATTTTCTCTGGATGAATAATCTAGAGGATATTGAGGCGCTGGTCGAGTCAGTGAGAATCAGGGCTTACGGCCAGAAAGACCCACTGGTTGAATATAGAAGAGAAAGTAGGATTTTGTTCGATAAGATGGAAGTTAATTTTGAAGAATGGATTTTCAGTAATTTGTTTCGGATAGAAGCAGTGCCGCAAGAGCAAGTCCGGCAGGTTGCAGTTGCCACGAACGACCCCAAATTCAAGGATGTCGGCAGAAATGATCCCTGCCCATGCGGCAGTGGTAAGAAATTCAAGAGGTGTCATGGGAGATAAAGTAAGTTTGAAACTTTTACCAGGGTTTGATAGGGTTCTGGATACCTTATTCAAGCGATGAAGGCCCAAAGGAGAAAACCTGTTGTAGTGGTGGTGAGCGGAGGATTCGATCCCATTCATGCGGGGCATGTGCGGCTTTTTGAGGAGGCAGGGAAACTGGGTGATAAACTAGTAGTAATCCTCAATAATGATAACTGGCTCAAGAAAAAGAAGGGGTACGTATTTATGCCTCAAAGGGAACGGAAAGAAGTAATTGAGGCGCTTAGGGCGGTGGATAAAGTTATTTTAACCGGTCACCGGCCGAATCCAAAGGATATGACCGTTTCAAAGGAGCTAAGAGCACTGCGACCTAATATTTTTGCCAATGGGGGAGACAGAACTGTTAAAAACACTCCCGAAAAAGCAGCTTGCAAAGCCGCTGGCTGTAAGGTGGTTTATAGCGTCGGCCGGGGCGGTAAAGTCCAATCCAGCTCATGGCTCCTAAACGCTTTTTTGAATAATTCCTCAAGCCGCCCAAAAAAATAAGATTAGACTCATCGTCATAACCACTATAGTAAAAAAGCGATCGCTTTTTTACTATAGTGGGAGGGTAAAGGATTGATTGATCACTCGTGTCAAGTTTTGCCTGAAGAGTGCTTCGGAGAATTTTTGAGCGGATTGGACTATCTTCTCTTGATCAAATTTCATTTTATTGAAGCGGTTGATAGCTTCGATTAAGCTGTTTGGAGTCTGTTCATCGAAGAAAAGGCCGTTTGCATCCTCTTCAATAATATCTAATGCCCCGCCGGCACGGTAGGCAATGACTGGTGTGCCGCAAGCAAGAGCCTCCGCGGCCACTAAGCCGAAATCTTCTAATTGAGGAAAGATAAATGCTTTAGCACCGGTGATAACTTTTCTTAGTTCATCGTCAGAGATTCGAGCGAGGAACTCTATATTATTCGAATGGGCAAGTTTTTTTAACTTCGCTTCGTGGGGGCCGGAACCGACAATTTTCAAAGGAAATTGAAGTTCATTGAAGGCCTCAATCACCAAATCAAATCTTTTGTTGTGGATTAATCTGCCAAAAGCGAGAAAGTAATCTTGCTTCGGAACGGAATAATCCGGATAAAATACCGTGGTATCAACCGGAGGATAAATAACTTCAGCTTCCCGTCCGTAAGCTTCTTTAATCTTTTTAGCAATGTGGGTGGAAAGGGTAATAATAAAATCAGGTTTCTTGCCGGCTCGCCTATCCCATCGGCGAAGGTAGCTAATTATCGGCGAAGAAAGTTTAATCACCACTTTTGGTAGGAGGGTACCAAGCCATGTTTCCGGTTCCCAAGCATAACGAAGAGGGGTGTGGATATAAGAGAGATGGACGCCGCCTTTGTAGTTTATACCCTTAGCGAAGCCGGACGAATTAGATATTATTAAGTCATAATTATTACCTAAATTGAGATTTTCGGCAGCTTTAGGAAAAAGAGGGATAAAAAATCGGTGCCTGCGCCTGACTATGGCATGATCGAGAAAACTGGTTTTGATCGTCCCTCCTTTGAGGTGACCATCAAATACAGAAGGTTCGTAAAAAAGGGTGTAGATCGGCGCTTCGGGAAACATCTCGGCGAGGACGAACAAAACCCTTTCGGCTCCGCCAAACTGATTCAGGTAATCGTGGACTAGCGCAACTTTCACCATTCTTATTATATAATTTGAGTGGTGTGAATTATCCGATTTGGAAGAGATCGCTTGATATCGCCGGAGCTGCAGCCGGCCTTTTATTGATTACTCCCTTTACTCCCTTTATTACTTTGGCAATAAAGTTAGACAGCCGGGGAGAAGTTTTCATCCGGCTCCCAAGAGTGAGTAAAGGGAAGATTATTAAGGTCTATAAATTCCGCTCAATGGTAAGGGGCGCCCACAAGATGAAGATAAATCTCTTAGAGTTGAATGAGCGAGACGGTTACTTTTTTAAAATGAAAAATGATCCTCGCGTCACTCGGGTTGGAAAGGTGTTGCGGCGGTTCAGAATAGATGAGTTTCCTCAGTTGCTGAATGTTCTCACAGGTGAGTTGGCTCTGGTTGGACCGAGGCCCCATGAACCGGAAGAAGTGACGCATTACCCAGACGAACATAAAAAGCTTCTTTTAGTTAGAGCCGGAGTAACGGGACTTTCTCAAGTTAACGGTGCATCCAGCTTGCCGTTTCTAAGGGAACTGGAACTTGATAAATTTTATTCGGAGAATATCTCTCCCAAGATGGATATTAAGATTCTTGTGAAAACTGCAGCGATTTTATTTTTTGATCCTACAGCGGTATGAATCAGAAGCTAGAAAATAGAATCTAGAAATCGGGAACAGGGAAAATGGAAAAACCAAATTTTAAAAAACGAATTAATTCAACCCTTCACGACGTTAAGCCCGTTCGACCGATTCGGCCCCAAGCAGTAGAGCAGAGCTCACTGCGGGGCAAGCAAGCTCAGGACAAGGCCGTTCGGTCCCCAAGGGTGGAGGGGAAGGAGCTGAAAAAACCATTACTAGCTGTCTTCGTGGTTGCTCTGGCTTTAATCGCGTTGGTATTTGGCGCTCGCTTCCTATTACAGGACAAATTGGGATCGGGGATTGCCGCAAGCGACTTTCCTCAAACATTTAGTGAGCTCAAAGATCTAATCGGCGCTCTAATGGGTATTAGCTCTGACATCAATACATTGAAAGCCGAGGGTTTTAATTTCGCTTTCAACGGCAAAGGCGAAGAGCTAATTACTACTCTTAAAAGCTTGCAGGCGAATGTTTCAAAGCTCGATGCACTAAGGGCTAGTTTTCTCGTGCAGTCTAATTTAAGCACTGCGAGTGATGGGCTTGATGCTTTAATAGCGCTTTTAGATAAGCCGGGAGAGCAGCGTTTTCTTGTGCTTTTTCTTAATCCCTCGGAGATGAGGCCGATTGGCGGGTTTGCCGGTAGTTATGGCGAGGTAGTGCTCACGCGCGGTAGTGTTAAAGAAATTAAAGTTAGTGATATCTACTATCCAGATCGATTTCTCACGAAGAAAATAGTGCCGCCGACCCATCTCCAAACGGTGACGGTAGATTGGGGAGCGCGAGACGCCGCTTGGTTTTTTGACTTCCCAACTTCGGCCCAAAAAACAATTGAACTGCTCGAGGCTTCGGATATTTATGCTAAAGAGGGAGTCAAGTTCGATGGAGTAGTAGCCCTGAACGTCAAAGTTATTGAAGATCTCTTGGAGATTACCGGCCCGGTTAAGCTTCCGGAATACGGCCTCACTTTAACTAAGGATAATTTTTTGGAAGAGATTCAGCGGGAAGTCGAGGTCGGCCGGGATAAAAAACCGGGCGAGAATCCAAAAAGGGTGCTAGGTGCTTTAACCCCGCTTTTAACCAGTCGCCTTAACGAGTTAAATGACTCGGATAAAAATGCTTTAGCTTTTGCTTTCTTGGCTCGGGCAATCAATAAAGATATTCAGTTTTATTTTAATGAATCAAAAGCGGAGGATTTCGCAAGGAAGATCGGTTGGGCGGGAGAAGTAGCTAATTTACCGGAGAGCGGTGATTACCTGGCAGTAGTAAATGTTAATGTTGCCGGGGGAAAAACCGACGCTAGGGTTAATCAGGCAATTAAGCTGAAATCTGAGATTGATTCAACCGGTCGGGTTAATAATCACTTGACTGTGAGTCGACGCCATCTTGGCAGGAGTGATGAAGCTTCGTGGTATCGTGCCCAGAACCAGAATTTCATCAAGATTTTTACGATGCCCGACGCAGAGCTTGTCTCTCTAAAAGGATCGACTCCTAAGAATGTTCATCCGCAGATTAATTATTCTATCGCCGATTATTCTGTAGATCCCGTATTAGAATCGATTGAACGAACCAGAAAAGATATAACCAAATACAGTACCGAAACTTACTTAGAATCCGGAAAAAATGTTTTTGCCACTTGGTTTAGCATTCTGCCGGGCGAGTCGAAGACCTTAGAGATGGACTACAAAAGCACTCAACTTTCTCTAGCGGATGGAGTCCGGTACCGCGTAATTATTGATAAGCAGTCGGGGGTGGAATCGAAGCTTGAATACGAGATTGCGGCTCCGTTGGGATTTAGGTGGCAGGAGAGTAACGGCTCGACCTTCGTCTATAAGAGTGATACAATACCTGCTCGATTGATACTAGAACTCACTCTAGTCAAGGAATGAGATTGCCCAGCACCTTACTGTCTGACGGAACCGGGCGTTCTTCAGCTCCAGCGGCCGAAGCCGCCCTGCGCTCTCGCCCCGACGGCTCCGACTTCGTCGAAGACCAAGCCCGTCGGGGCTCCGAGAGCTTCCGCACGACAGCAAGGTGCTGGGCTAAAGTTAATGAACTATGGAGAGAAATAATATTCGTAATTTCTGTATTATTGCTCACATTGACCATGGAAAAAGCACTTTGGCCGATCGCTTTCTGGAGGTAACGGAGACTGTTTCACCGCATAAGATGCGGGCGCAGTATCTGGACGCTTTAGAGCTTGAGCGGGAGCGGGGGATTACCATTAAAATGGCTCCCGTGCGGATGAATTATAAATTTGAGGAGGAAAATTATATTCTCAATTTAATAGATACTCCGGGGCACAGCGATTTTTCTTACGAAGTTTCTCGGGCCCTAAAAGCAGTTGAGGGAGCAATTTTATTGGTTGATGCGGCGCAGGGGATTCAAGCGCAAACATTGGCTAATTTGGAGGCGGCGAAGCGTGCTGGCCTTAAAATAATCGGCGCTTTGAATAAAGTTGACTTAAAGCCGGCGGGAATGGAAGAGCTTCAGATTGAGCTGGCAGAGCTAATTGGAGTTAACCCTCAGGAGATTCATCAAGTTTCAGGTAAGACCGGTGAAGGAGTAGGGGATCTTTTGAGCGATGTAGTGCGTTTAGTGCCGCCGCCGAAGCTGAATCCAGAGCGAGCCGCCCTAATTTTTAGTTCGCTTTACGATGACCACAAAGGGGTAATAGCTTTTGTTCGAGTTTTTGGGGGTGAATTTAAGCGAGACACGTTAACCACTCTTCAAGCAGTTAGTCGTGAATTCAAAGTTAAAGAAGTCGGGTATTTTACTCCGGAGTTTACTGCCGGTAGAACGCTACGAGCCGGCGAGGTTGGTTATATTGCAACCGGCATTAAAGAGCCGGATGCGATTCGAATTGGAGACACTATTGGAGAGACAGCTCTTACGGGATTTCAGTTGCCGCTGCCGGTGATGTTTGTTTCCCTTTATCCTAGTGATGCCTCGGAATACGATGATCTAAAAGTTGCGTTGGGTAAATTAAAACTTAACGATGCTTCGCTTACTTTTACCGCTGATTTTAGTGAAGTTTTAGGGAGAGGGTTTAAATGCGGATTTTTAGGACGCCTGCACTTCGAGATTACTACCCAGAGGTTAGAGCAAGAGTTCAATCTGGAAGTGGTGAGCAGCTTTCCATCGGTGGCATATAAGGTTTTGACGGCGACTGGAGAGGAGCTAGTTGAAAACCCTAAAGATTTTCCGGAGAACTACGAGAAAGTTTGGGAGCCCTACGTGGCGGTAAAGATGCTCGCTCCTCAAAGATTTCTGGCGTCATTACTTGAGCTAACAAGAGTTTTTCGTTTCGGGGAAGTTAGGACTCAGACCTTTAGCGACCAGATACAACTTGTCTCCGAGCTGCCTCTCTCTGACCTGATTCTTGATTTTGATGACCGATTAAAATCAGTTTCCCAGGGATTTGCTTCTTTCAGCTATGAGCTTTTGGGATTCAAAGAAGCCAGAGTCAAAAAGCTCGATGTTTTAGTTGCAGGGGAAATGGTACCGGGCTTAAGCCGAATTGTTCCAGAAGATAGTTTGGATAGAGAGGCGAGAAAAATGGCTGAGCGGTTGAAGGAGCTTCTGCCGCGTCAGCAATTTGCCCAGGCGATCCAAGCGGTGACAGGGGGAAAAATTGTTGCTCGGGAAGATATTCCGGCTTTGAAGAAAAATGTTACCGGCCACCTTTACGGAGGGGATAGAACTCGCAAAATGAAGCTTTGGAAAAAGCAGGAGAAAGGGAAAAAGAAGTTGAAAGAGCGGGGGAGAGTGACGGTTGCACCCGAAGTTTTTAGGGAGTTATTGAAGAAGTAGGGCTTTAGGATATATCCTTACAGACAGGATGAGGAGGTCGGTCTATATAATTTTTGGGATTATTCTTGCCGTCTTGCTGGTGCAGGTTTATAAGATGGGGAGTGAGGGGCGGACTTTGAGTAAAGAGATGAAGGAGGTGAATAAGGAATTGGAATTGGTGGAAACTGATAACACTGATTTAAAAGAGAAGATAGGATATTATGCTAACCCTCGGAATTTGGAGAAAGAACTTCGAGCGAGATTTAATTACCGTTTACCGAATGAGAAGTTAATCATTGTCGTTCCGAAGAAAGAGAGTTCTACTAGTGAAGAATAGGCGGGTATGGTTCAGTGGTAGAATGCGACCTTCCCAAGGTTGAGACACGGGTTCGATTCCCGTTACCCGCTCCAATAGACAATTCAATATGTTATTATTTAATTAATATATGTTGAAAGCGGTTTTAAGGACACTTTCGGAAAGGGAGGACTTACTTCTAAGAGCTGCAGTCGCGTTTCCGATGATTTGGGCGGGCGTTGCCCAGCTTACAGAACCGACTAATTGGGTTGGTTTTGTGCCGGCTTGGCTGGCTGGCTTTGTGGATCCGGAAGCGTTTCTTGGGATTCACAGCTTTTTTAATCTAATAATCGGCGCCGGGCTTTTAATCGGCTTTTGGCGTGTTTTATTCTCGGGGGCAGCGACCCTTTCTCTCTTATCAATACTAATATTTTACGGCGTTGACGACATCACTTTTCGGGACGTCGGTTTAACCATCGTGGCTTTCGTTTTATTCCTCCGAGCCCTAAAAAGTCACTGGCAATTTAACGTCATCAAACACACTCCCTAAGAGGCCGCTTACCTAGTCGCGGCGTTTGAGGAAAAAAGACAGGAAAAAGAGGATTGCGGCGACAACGATAATAGCTGGGCCGGGTTCCAGGTCAAAGCGAGGCGCGATAAGAAGACCTAAGCCGGTGCTTAGGACAGCCGTAATGCTGCCCACAACAAGCATTGAGTTTAAGCTCCAGCCGAGATTTTTACCGACTGCGGCAGGAATAATGATGAGCGAGCCCATTAGAAGCACTCCTAAGTAGCGCAAGCCGAGAATCATGGTAAGAACGAAAGCGAGAAGGAAATAAAGGTTTAGCCGGTTAGTGTCTAATCCTGATGTCCTCGCTAAGTCGGGGGATAAGCTAGCCAGGGTTAATCTATGTTTCTGATATAAGACAAATCCGATGATAAACGCGGAAGCAATTAGTCCGATAATGAACTCGATTAAACCAACCGAGGTATAACTTCCCAAGAGTGCGTCGATTAATTCTTCATCAGGAGTAATTAAACTTCCTAAAGCCAGCGAGACGGAGAAGATTACGCCGATTAAAACATCGGTTGAAAGACCGGTTCTTTTTTCCAGTTGCCAGATAAGAATCGCCCCGATGATAAGAGCAAAAGCTGCTCCGACCAATGGATTAATCTTTAAAAGAAGTGCAACCCCCAATCCCGGCAGAGCTACGTGAGAAATGGGATCAGAAGCTAGAGCCAGCCGGCGCATAATGGCGAATGGCCCGATTATGCCGGCGGCGGAAGCCATACCGATGGCTAAATTAATGTATAGCGTATTACTAGTGAGTGCTTCCGTCATGGAGGTGATGGTAAAACTTATGGGGAGCACCATAGAGTTCTTCTAATTTTTTAGTGGTAAGGGTCTCTTCCGGGGGACCAAAACAGATTTGCTGTTTATTGAGGCATAGAACTTTCGTAGCATAGCGGTAGACCAAGCTTAAATCGTGGGAAACAATAATGACGGTTAGCTTTTTCATGTCTTGGAGGTTGTGGATAGTGTCATAGATTTGCTCCTCGCCCGGAGGATCAATTGAGGCGGTCGGCTCATCGAGGAGCAATACATCGGGATTGCCGATCAAGGCAAAGGCAACGAGAGCCCGCTGGATCTGACCGCCGGAGAGTCTTCCCAGTGAGTGGTTTAATGAATCTTCTGGGAGCCTCACTAGCTTAAGAGTTTCTTCTAAGTCATTAGGATCAGTTTTTGTAACATTTATTTTAGACATTAAAAATTCTCTGAGGGTTAGAGGGAGAGATTGATCCAAAAAAAGAGTTTGAGGAAGATAGCCCGTTTTAATATCTTTTTTCCAAGTGATTTTTCCTTGGTAGGGGATAAGGTTTAATAAGGTTTTCAAAAGAACAGTTTTGCCTGAGCCGTTCGGGCCGATAATCGTCAGAGCATCACCGTCCTCAACGCTAAAATTCAGGTCTTCAAGGACACGCACGCCATTAAAGGCGACATTTAGATTTTCTACCTCTAGAATTTTTGTCATAATCTTTTATAGTATAGCCAGCTTAGTACATTAAGCCACCTTAGCTCAGTTGGTAGAGCAGCACTTTCGTAAAGTGAAGGTCCGCGGTTCGAATCCGCGAGGTGGCTCAACTTAAGATGAGTTGTTTTAATAATTCTAGTTTTTCGTTAACAATTGCTTGATTTCTGCCTTCGATCATGAGGCGTATTAAGGGTTCGGTGTTGCTTGACCGAAGGTTAAACCACCAGTCGTCGTAGGCGATAGATAAGCCATCAAGCCATTTTATCTCTTTAGCATCAGCAAAATGCTCGGCGATTTCCTTCAATCTTTCCGGCGAGCGGTCTTTGACGGTGAAGTTAAGTTCTGGAGTGGCAAAATATTTGTTATGGCGGTCGATAATGGTACTCATTTTCTCACCTGTCTTTGAGAGGGCGGCGAGAAGATAGAGAAAAGTCAGCAAAGCAGATTCCGAATAGAAGAAATCCCTAAAATAGAAGTGCCCTGATCTTTCTTCAGCAAAGACGGCTTCTTCTTTTCGCATCAACTGCTTAATGAAAGTGTGCCCGGCTCGAGACTGGATAGCTTTCCCACCAGCTTTTTCGATGATCTCTGGCACGATGAGGCTTGAGCGGATATCATAAATTATTTTCGCTCTCGGCTCTTTTTCTAAAAACCATTCTTCAGCGAGATAGGCACCGGCAAAATCGCTTCGAACGATTTGTCCTTGTTCGTCTACGAAGCCGATTCGATCGGCGTCGCCGTCAAAAGCCACCCCGAAATCCGCGCCAACTTCTTTTACTTTATCTTGGAGCTCCTTGAGAGTTTCTTCTATAAGGGGATTGGCTTCGTGGTTCGGAAAAGTCATATCTACTTCAAAAAAGAGTGGCGTGACCTCTATCGGTAATTTCTCAATCAGTTTTGGAAGCAGGAGTCCAGCCATCCCATTACCGGCATCAATTACAATCCTGAAAGGTTTTATTCTTGATACATCAATTTTGTCTAAAATGAATTTCAGATAATCATCTTCGAAATTTCTTTTTTCGATTCCTGGACGGCTTGAAATGGGGGCTGGGTTAGGATTGATGGCCAGTGCCAAATCTCTAATTTCTTCCATGCCGACTCCGGCGCCGATATTAACTGCGCCCTTAGTAAACAACTTGAAGCCGTTGTAGGGAGGGGGAAGGTGGGAAGCGGTTATCATTATTCCACCGTCTGCTTTTGTGTCATTTATAGCGAAGTGGATAAGGGGACTCGTAGCAAGTCCGCCGTCAATAATTTGTATCTCCTCGGCGAGTAGTCCTTTTACTAGTTCTTCCTTGAGGGCAGGGGAGGAATGGCGGGCATCTGCCTGGACAACGACTGTTGGATTCTCGCTACTGGATTTCTTTTTTAAAAATTGGGCGTAGGCACGGCCAATGGAATATGCTCCTTTTTCATCGAGTTCGTCAGGAACGATGCCCCGGATATCGTAGGCCTTGAAAATACCGGGATTAAGCATTTGCAAGAATTTTTTCAATGCGAGCTAAGTCGTCTGGCTTGGTGGCTGTTAGCCAACCGGTGGAGTGAACTGCTTTCACTGGATAATCTTTTAACATTTTTCCAATGACGGTAGGAAGATAGAATTCACCATTCGGATGCTGTTCAGCCGGGTATTTAAAAATATTGGAGTCAAGAAGATAGGCACCGGTGTTCACTAGGTTAGTTTTTGGAAATTCCGGTTTTTCTATAATGTCGAGAACGAATCCATTCTCATCAAGTTCAACCACGCCAAACGGTTTGGGATCATCAACTTCATCTACAATAATCGCCCGAGGATAATTGAAACATTCTTTGACCCCCTCCTTACCCTGGATCTCGTCGCCATTTAGGACAAAGAATCTTTCATCTTCCTTGAGGAGATCTTTGGCAAGAGAAATAGCGTGATAAGTGCCTAAGGCAGCCGATTGCTCAATATAGGTGACTGGCCGACCAAGAAAGTTATTGCCGCAATAGTCCTGAATCATCTGGCCCAGGTAGCCAACGACAATAATAAGCTCATCTATCTCCTTGGGGAGCTTTAGAACGATATGTTCAATTAAGGGTTTGTCCTGAATTTGGAGAAGAGGTTTTGGAATACTTTCGGTCAGTGGCCGCATCCTTCGACCCTCTCCAGCAGCTAAAATAATGGCTTTCATAGATCAGTTAATTATATTGGAAGCAGGGGATTTATAGCACACCTGGAAAGTCTTGACAAGGCGATTAAGTAATGTTTTTATGCTCTGGTGCTCTTCTATGAAAATTTGGAGAAAGGGCGCAGTTGTACCCTAAAATCTTGAAGAGAGGAGAATCATCGATGAGATTTCTGTTTCGTTTTTGGGCTCGGCAGTTCGAGGAGGCTTTTAGTCATCCTTTTCCTCGAACCCTCGAAGAGAAGGTCGAGATCCAGGACTCCGTGATGGAGTTCCTGGAGAAGGTTGGCTACGAAGCCGAGATGGCTCGAGTCGAGGAGACGAGGTACCTCGAGAGTGGCCCGCCAGTCGAGAGGGAAAGCTGGCAAGTGTGGTACCTCGGGATTCTTCCAACCTTGCTTGCCACCGAGCAGAAAAAGAAGGAGCACTGCCGTCTCCGCCGGCTGGCTCGGCTGGCTGGCTTCCCTCAGCACCTCATTGAGGCTACCGGACCCCGCATCAAGGAGCGAGGTTTCGACGAGGGACTGATTTTCTCTCTTTTCTAGTTCACTCGTGGTGAGGCAGCGGTACACCTGTATCCGCTGCCTCACCCCCACCCTTCAGCTCATGAAAAATCATTGTGGATTGAAGAGCGGGCTATTTTTTGATAAGATTAAAACTGTAATGACAAATAAAGAAAATAATAACCAAAATTTACAAGAGTTGGCTCGCCGCTTAGGCGAGCGTCTTTGACCTTTCCAGTAAGAGGATAAAACTTCAAGAACTAGAGGCGGAAATTTCTAGTCCGGATATATGGAAAGAAAATCGTCAGTTAGCCGAAGCGAAAAGTAAGGAGGCGGGGATGATTCGCAATTTGATTGATGAATTCGAGGCGATTGATTCGGAAGAAAAATTAAGAAAATTTGAGATTAAAACTTTGCTTTCAGGGAGGTACGATTCCGGTACGGCGGTTTTATCTTTTTATGCCGGTGCTGGTGGGAAAGACGCCGAAGATTGGGCTAACATGCTTTCTCAAATGTACGTGAAGTATGCCACCTCCAGCGGATGGAAGACGAAAGAGATTGACGATAATACAATCGAGATCCAGGGAAATTACGCCTATGGGTTTCTGAAAGGGGAGAACGGCGTCCACCGTTTGGTAAGAATCTCGCCATATGACGCTAAAGGGCTCCGCCATACTTCTTTTGCACAGGTAGAGGTATTGCCGGAGCTACCGGAAGTGGAGGCAGCTCAACTTAAAATTCCGGAGAAAGACATCAAAGCCGAATTTTTCCGCTCATCCGGGCCGGGCGGCCAGAATGTGAATAAGGTGGAAACTGCGGTAAGATTAGTCCACTTGCCGACGAGTCTCTCGGCCAGTTCGCAAGTCGAACGTTCCCAAGCGAGAAATCGGGAGCGGGCAATGAATCTTTTGAAAGCGAAAATCGTTAAGTTAATGGAAGCCCACCAAGCTAAAGAGCTTGGAGAGCTAAAAACTAGGGTAAAACCGGAATGGGGCAACCAAATCCGCTCCTATGTCCTCCATCCCTATAAAATGGTGAAAGATCACCGGACTGGCGTGGAAACGGGAGATGTGGACAAGGTTTTAGAGGGAGGGCTTGAAGAATTCATAGAAGCTGGACTAAAATTACTAACTGTCAGCGCGAAAGTAGATGATTAATTTCCAGAACGTTTCTAAAATCTATTATAACAGCAGTAACCACTCTGCTTTAGTGGACGTAAACTTTAAAATTAATCCCCGAGAGTTTGTTTCAATTGTGGGGCGATCAGGGGCAGGGAAGTCCACTCTTATTAAGCTCTTAATCGGAGAAGAGAAACCTTCAAAAGGAAGGGTTATTTTTGGTCATTATGATATTAGTGAAATGAAGCCGAAGCAGCTACCGGAAATGCGGCGGCATATTGGAGTTGTTTTTCAGGATTTTAAACTGCTGCCGACTAAGACCGCTTATGAAAATGTGGCCTTCGCATTGGAAGTGGCTGGCCGGCCACAGAGGGAAATAGATGACTTAGTGGAGGAAGTGCTTGATTTGGTGGACTTGGCTGATAAGGCGGAAAATTTTATCCACGAACTCTCCGGTGGAGAAAAGCAGCGGGTGGCGATTGCAAGAGCGATGGTCAATCGGCCGGATGTGATAGTGGCTGACGAGCCAACCGGTAATTTAGATCCTTTCAACAGCTTGGGAATTATTACTTTGCTTCAACAGATTAATCAGCTGGGAACAACGGTACTTTTGGCAACTCACAATAAAGAAATTGTTAATCAATTGGGGCGGAGAGTGATTTTATTGGAGAACGGCCGGGTGATGAGAGACGTAGCAAAAGGGAAATATTCATTGGCATAGATGCTTACTGCAATTCACAGATTAATAAAATACGGGATTCAAACTTTCTGGCGGCAGAGATTACTCTCAATAGCAACAATGGTGGTGATTCTCTTGGCGCTTTTAGTTTTTGAAGGATTGATTATCTCCGGGGTTATTGCCAACACGGCGATTAATTCCATTCAAGACAAAATTGATATCAGTATCTATTTTAAAACTGCCACGTCGGAAGACGAGATGCTGCGCATTAAAAGTAATCTGGAACAGATGACTGAAGTGAAATCGGTGGAATATGTTTCCAGGGACGAGGCGTTAGAGTCATTTAGGGAACGCCATAAGGGCGATGTAACAATCAGTCAAGCAGTTGAAGAGCTGGAAGAAAATCCGCTTTCCGCTTCTTTGAATATAAAGGCCGGGGATCCGAGTAAGTATTCAATTATCGCCAATTACTTAAATAATAATGTCTCCGGGGATTTGGTGGAGAAAATTACTTATAATGAAAATCAGGTAGTGATTGACCGGTTGGCCTCAATTATCAAGGTTTCTCGCCAAGTGGGACTTCTGGCAGCACTATTCCTCACCATCGTGGCGATTCTCGTAGCTTTCAACACGATTCTTCTGGGGATTTATTCAAACCGAGACGAGATTTCAATTATGCGGTTAGTTGGGGCCTCCAATATTTATGTAAGAGGACCGTTTGTGGTAATGGGAGTAATTTACGGCTTAATTACGGCAGTTATAAGCATTGCTCTCGTAACGCCGGTTGTCTGGTTCGCCGCGCCTTACGTTAAGCTTTTTATCCCGGCGATGGACTTGAGGGAGTACTTCACATCGCATTTTTTCCTTCTCGTTCTATATCAACTGCTTTTTGGAATCGGGATCGGGGTCATCTCAAGTTTTATCGCGATCCGGCGCTATTTGAAAGTTTAATTGGAAAGGTCGAGTGTAATAATTATTTTTTTATGACTCTAAATTCTAAAGCGCTGGGATTGGCTTTAGCTATAGTGGCTGGCAGTTGGTGGTTTTTGGTAATGACTTTTTCGCTCCTTACTGGTGTTGGTGATGCTTTTGTAACAGCTTGGGGAATAAGTCATCCTTTTTGGAGCTACACTTGGGGCGGAATGGCAGTGATGGTGATTCAGCATTTGATTTACGGGTTTGTAGGAGGCTGGGTTTTGGCAAAGATTTACAATAGGTTTGCTAGATAAGATAGATCCTCGAAGAGCAAAACCTATTAACCTTTTGAAAGAGGGAAAGGTTGGAGTTCTTGCAACTGATACGATTTATGCTTTGGTTGGCTCGGCCTTGAACCCCGCAACAGTAGAACGCATGTACGTTCTCCGAGGACGTACACCAGAGAAGCCAATGGTGATTTTGATTGGCTCGCTCGACGATTTAACTATTTTTAAAATTAAGCTGGATGATTTTCTAAAACAATTTCTTTTAAGAGTTTGGCCAGGGAAAGTAAGCGTCATCCTGCCGTGCCCAAACTCTGAATTTAAATACTTGCATCGTGGCACAGAAAACTTGGCTCTTCGGATTCCTCAAAAAGAAGATTTAGTTGAGCTAATCAGGCAAACGGGCCCGCTAGTGGCACCGAGTGCTAATCCTGAGGGCTTGGCGTCCGCTAAAACGGTTGAGGAAGCTAAAAGCTATTTCGGAGATAAAGCGGATTTTTATCTGGACGAGGGGCAGCTGGAGGGTTTACCCTCGACACTTGTTGCCTTCGAGAATGGGAGGGTTGTGATTAAAAGAGCGGGAGCAGTCGATGTCTTAAATCTGTTAGAATAGAATCAGTGGATTTGGTTGATAAATTAAAAGAAGTAATTCGAGGCGAGGTTGTAAGTGATGGAAAAACTCTCGCTCGTTATAGTCGGGATGCCAGTTTATTTGAGGTTCAACCTCAAGCAGTTGTTTTTCCTAAGGATGCCGAAGATTTAAAGTCCTTAGTTAAATTTGTTTCGGGAGAGAAAGGAAAAGATTACCGGCAAATTTATCTAACTCCTCGTTCCGGCGGGAGCGATATGACCGGCGGGCCGCTCGGAGAATCCGTTATTGTTGATTTCAGCCGGCATTTTACCGGGATTGAAGATATAAAAAACCACCACGTTTCGGTGGAGCCCGGGGTTTTTTATCGTGATTTTGATACAAGAACCCTAGAGTATAATTTGATTTTGCCTTCTTTTCCGGCTTCTCGGGAAATTTGTACGGTGGGCGGGATGGCGGCCAATAACGCCGGCGGAGAGAAAACACTCGTTTACGGCAAGACCGATCGATACGTTAAGGGGTTGAAAGTTGTTTTAAGCGACGGGAATGAATATGCCCTCACGCCACTCGATAGGGAAACACTAGGTGCCAAACTTAAGCTTGATAATTTTGAAGGAGAGATTTATCGCCGAATCTACGAAATAGTTGATAAGAATTACGATTTACTCCAAAATGCTAAACCGAAAGTTCACAAGAATTCGGCCGGTTATGCCTTATGGGATGTTTGGGATAAAGAAATTTTTGATTTAACTCAACTTTTTGTCGGTTCTCAAGGGACACTGGGGCTTATTACTAAAATTAAATTTGAATTGATAGAGCCAAAACCATGCTCTAGGATGCTGGTTATTTTTTTGCGGGACTTGAAGCCATTAGCGGAATTGGTGAATCGGGTGCTTGAGCATAAGCCGGAAACCTTCGAGTCGTACGACGATCACACGCTTAAATTGGCAATTCGCTTTATACCTCAATTTGTAAAACTGCTTAAGGGTAGTATCGTATCTGTCGGTTGGAAGTTTCTGCCGGAGATTAGAATGCTTTTGACCGGCGGGATGCCTAAACTGGTTCTTACCGCTGAATTTACCGGGGAGGGCGAGGAAGAAGTTCTTACGAGAGTCAACCAAGCGAGGAAGGCAATTCAAGAATTCGGAGTTAAATCAAGAATTACCGAGAGCAGTGCGGAGGTAGATAAATATCATTGGATTCGACGAGAAAGTTTTAATCTACTTCGTCATAAAATTAAAAACAAACAAACCGCCCCCTTCATTGACGATATTATTGTTCCGCCGGATAGTTTGCCCGAATTTTTACCTAAACTGGAAGAGATTATGGGGAAGTATGATCTGACTTATACCATCGCCGGCCATATAGGAGAAGGGAACCTTCACATTATTCCTTTGATGAATCTTTCACGCGCCGATGCAAAAGAAGTGATTCATAAACTTACTGATGATGTATACCAATTGGTATTTAGATACGGGGGATCGATGACCGCCGAGCATAACGACGGATTAATCAGAAGCCCCTATTTAAAGCAAATGTACGGAGAAGAAGTCTATAAACTTTTTGAAGAAGTAAAGAGGATTTTCGATCCGGATAACATTTTTAATCCAGGGAAGAAAGTGGGGGCGAGCTTGGAGTACGCATTGGCTCACTTGAAACACCCCAGATAGTAAATAATGATTTAATTTGTGAAACACTTAAATATTAAAATCTATGGCCGGGTTCAGGGAGTTTTCTTTAGGGATTCGGTGAAGCGAAAAGCAGAAGAATGGAGGATTAAGGGATTTGTCCGGAATGAGGCGGATGGGCCGGTTTATATTGAGGCGGAAGGGCCGGAAGAAGGACTGGAAAAGCTGGTAAGCTGGAGCTGGGAAGGACCGGAGATGGCAAAAGTGGATAAAGTCGAAATTGAAGAAGGGGATCTTAAAAATTTCGAGAATTTCCAAGTAATATAGCCACCTATGACTGTCCGACAGCCATATATTATCGAACGTCCGACATCCCCAATATTACGCTAACGCCTGGATGTCGGACGTCCCCGTATTAACTCCGCGTCCGAAGAATCTGCTATAATTGAATGGGTTGTTCTAGCCCGGTTTCCTATTGAATATATCTTCTGACATGCGAAATAAATACGTATTTCCCAGTTTCATAGCCCTTCTCTCTCTCTCTTATAATCCCTTCTCTACCAACAGCCGAGGCAATCACCCTTCAGGAGATTCAGAGTCAAATTCAAGCCATTCAGAAACAGATTGAAGCTCTCCAGGCCTTTCTTTCCGCCCCTACCGGCCAGCAGCCAGAAATCTCCCCTTTCCAGGCCAACCTCTACCGGGGCCTCACTAATCTCCAAACAAACGGCGAGGTTTCCAAACTGCAAAGACTTCTCTCCAAATACCCCGACATCTACCCCGAAGGACTAGTCACCGGATATTTCGGCCCCCTCACGGAGAAAGCCGTCCAGCGTTACCAGGAACGCACCGGCATTGCCAGCCCCGGCCTCCGGGGCTACGGCGTTTTCGGCCCCAAGACCAGAGCTTCCATCAATAGAGAAATCGCTCTTAATGTTCCTCTTGCTTCGGATGTCCTTCCTTCTCAATTCCCGGCTCTAAAGCCTCCTCCAGCCACCCCTCCTCCCGTCATAATTCCTGCCACCACTCCCACCTCGACAGCTTCTCTTTCCCCCACATCAACCGTCTCCAACTCTCCTCCCAGAGTGAACATCATCAATCCCTACGGTGCCACCCTCACCGCCCCGGCTTCAGTTGAGATTATCGCCTCTGTCGCAGATGACGACGGCGTAATAGGTAAAGTGGAATTCTTTGAAGGTACCAACCTCCTCGGCGCCGTCTCTCAAGCTCCCTGGAGTATGAGATGGGTGAACATCGCTGTCGGCGATTACTCTTTAACCGCCGTTGCCACGGACGACAAAGGCGCCAAAACAACTTCCTACCCCGTCACCTTCAAGGTCTCCTGGGCAACCGGTGGCGGAAGAACCAACTCTCCTCCCACTATCTCCTTAAGCGGTGTCCCTTCTGCCAGTTCCACCCCGGCTCTTACCGTTTCCGGCAATGAGATAACTGACGCTACAAGAACCACCAATACCCAGGGAGACGGGCGTACGACAGAATCGAGCTTTGGTATGTGGGAGGCCAGCACGAACAGGATTACAAACGGTGGCCTTGAAACGAATACAACAGGCTGGACGACGGGTGGCACAAACATTTTAGCTCGCTCGACTACGCAGGCGAAGTTTGGAGTCGCCTCAGCGAAGGTCACCTATGCTGACTCAGCGACGTTACTGACAGGAACAATTAACGGTGTGACAGCCAGTCTTATTCATTGGGCGTCGGCGTGGGTATATATCCCGTCTGACTGGGATGGTGGTCAGGTACGGATTACGACACCGGACTTCGTTGGGTCGGCGTCCAGCAACCAGTTGAACGCCGACATGTTAGTGGTTAATCAGTGGCAGCGTATCTGGGTGATGACAACACCCGTTGCCGGAGACATGGCGGGCACATTCCTGGTTGATAGCGCTTCAGCCCCCTCTGCCGGCAAGTTTATCTATATTGACGGTTTGCAATGGGAGCGTTCGCAAGGGGTCGCAACTCCATATATCCACACGGACGGTGCCGAGGCTAATCGGAATGGCGGTCGCCTTCAGGCATCGACGACATTAATTAATACGACCCAAGGATGGTTCGCCACCCGTATTCAGATCGGCTGGTCGCGCGTCGCAGAACCGTCCGGCACTCCGCGCCTCGCCCGCTGGTATGATACCGATAATGACCGTCTTGAGATACACATGGGCATTACGACAGACGTAATTTCGCTACGCCGTAAAGCGTCCGGGGTCGGAGCTGAGGCGGAGATTTCGACACCAGCACTTGCACTCAATGATTTGTTGACAGTCATCGGGACATGGGCGGCGACCCAGAGCGGGATCTCGGTCAACGGATCGGCGTTTACGAAAGTCGCGAACAATAACATCCCAGTGCTTGCCGCCACGACACTCGACATTGGTAACGCTGCCGCCACCGGCGAAGTAGACGGGCAGATGTTCTGGTTTGCCGCTGGCACCGGCACCCTTTCTGATGCAGACGCCTCCACCATCAACGGCTTCGGCTCAACAGATCCTAACCCACTAGACTTCCCTTATGATTCCAGTCTCACCTTCCTCTGGAAAGGGGACAATGCCAGCTCTTCCGCTGCCGTTACCACTGCCACCGCCACCGCCTCCGACTATGACGGCAATATCACCCAAGTTGTCTTCACCGACACCGCCACCGATGTTGTGACGGATACCACTTCACCTTTCAGCGCCCAGATCCCGCTCTCCGTCGGCACCCACACCATCTCCGCTATCGCCACCGACAATGAAGGCGCCACCACCCGCAGCGCCTCCTCCACTATCGTGGTAGATTAGCCTTCCATATTAAGGCTGTCCGACAGCCTTAGTATGTCTATCGTCATCTAATGACGATAGATTGCCCTTTTGCTTCGTTCCTAATATAAGGCTGTCCGACAGCGTTTATATATTAATAGGGGAAGATCGAGTAAAATTAAAACTATGAAATTGGAGAGTTCAGTATTTGAGCATGAAGGAGCGATTCCCGCAAAATATACCTGTGACGGGGAGAATATTAGTCCGCCCATGAAAATTTCGGATGTGCCGCAGGGTACGGAAAGTTTAGTTTTGATAATGGATGATCCGGATGTGCCAAAATCTATTCGACCGGATGGAGTGTGGGACCATTGGCTTGTGTGGAATATCCCGCCGGAGACGAATGAAATCACTGAAGGCCAAGACCTGCGGGCCGGCAAGCAGGGCCAATGGGCGGTTGGTAAAAACACCAGCAGTAGATTAGGTTATCAAGGTCCTTGCCCACCGGATAGGGAGCATCGTTATTTCTTTAAGCTTTATGCTTTGGATACTGTGCTCGATTTATCGCCGGAGACAACGACAAAAAGCGACTTAGAAGCGGCAATGCAAAGTCATATTTTATCCCAGGCAGAATTAATGGGCCGCTATAATCGGGCAGAATCTAGAAGCTAGAAATTAGAATCTAGAAAAGTTAATGGGGATTCTATTTTCTTGTCAAGAAATTTATCATTGCTCCTACTGACCAGGCTTGGATCGTGACTGGTTTATCTTCCAGATTGTCGTCGTCAAAAGTAATTTGGTCATCGAGAGTGACGCCGTAAAATTCCGGCAGGAAACCAAATTTTTGATAAGCGCTGAATAAAGCTTCTCTGATTTTTTTAGCCTCTTTTTTATACCCCCCCTTAATTAAGCCCTGGGCGATTATCCAATTGTCGTGAGGCCAGACAGATCCCCGCTGATAAGACAGGGGATCAAAATCCGGTTCCAGAGTAGAGTGAGTTCTAATTCCGTAAGGAGTCCACATATCTTTTTGAAAGATGCGGTCAACTATTTGAGAAACCCGTTCTTTACCTAAAATATCGGTAAATAAGAGCTGGCCCGGGTTGCTGGTAATGGACTTAATCTGGTTATCGTTACCATCTATTCCCAGGCAATAAAAGCTTTGTTCTTCCATCCAAAACTTTTTGTTAAATTGCTCTTTAAGTTTTTGAGTGCTTTCAACAAATTTATCCGTAGTCTCCGATGGTCCGAGAACCTCGGCTAACTTCTTAACTTCTTCGGCTGCTTGGAAAGTGTAGCCCTGGACTTCAACTATTGCCACAGGACCTTTCTGGTTATTGAGGGTAACACCAATGCCGTCTTTCCAGCTTTGAGAGATTAATCCTTCTTCTGGATTTGTTCCACCGTATCTTAGAAAGCCATTAATAATGCCATAGCTAACTATCCAGCTTATAGCGCCCTCTAGTGCTGGTTTTAATTGCTGGATTAAGTTTTTATCTTTTGTGCGGCGGTAATATTTGCCGGCAACGATTAAGAAGAGGGGAGTGCTGTCAACCGAGAAATAAACCGGTTTCTCTTTTTCAAGCCACTTAATTCCATTTTTCTCATTAGAAAACCAGCTCTCGGGAACGTTTTTCGAATAAAACTCATGTGGAATTTTTCCCGGCTCCTCACCGGTTTTCAAATCTATTTTTTGACCTTGGATTTCGGCCAGTGATAGGAGAGCCTGCTTAGCAAAGCTCGAATCATAATCTAAAAGCTGCCAGCCGGAAATTAGAGAATCTCTGCCAAAGAGTCCCATAAATTTGGTGGGGACGCCAGCATAGAGATAGCCCTCGGGACTCACGAGGGCATCGAGGTCGCGCTTGAGCTTCTTGAGAGCTACCTCCTTATCCATATTTTGAATTTACACCTTGTGGCCTCCAAACCCCTCCCTTAAAGCCGACAAAATTTTGCCGGTGTAGCTCGGTTGTTTCTCCGACATTTTTCTAAACTTTAGCGATTCTTCAATAATTTTAGTTTTAATCTTCATTTCTTTAGCGGATGCGACGGTCCAGGCTCCTTCGCCGGTGTGACCAACTTTCCCGGTAACTGCTTTAAGGTTCTCACCATGAATTTCTAAGGCGTCTTTTAGCCAGCCAACGAGGCGGGACTCAATAACCGAACCGCGATTATA
>JAUYKE010000006.1 GCA_030700125.1 Candidatus Colwelliibacteriota bacterium | reverse complement strand
CAATACCAAGTTGCAGTAAAGCTTCTGGGGTCTTTTCGTCTAGCTGCAGGAAGGCGGCATCTTCACCGCCCTTGTATTTTCACCGAGCAAATCCCCGAGACAGTTCCCAAGTCGTTATACCATTCGTGCGCGTCTGAACTTACCAGACAAGGAATTTCGCTCTAGGTTCCTTAACCTTTGGACTATATCTTCATCCCTTAGCGGGAGCACGGCGTGTAGTCTCTGAGGATTCCAGGAATTGAGATCTGGTCTTGCGATTCATGCGCTCAATCTTGCGCGCTATCGACCGCATACCTGACATCGACTGATGCTTTCCTTCTGTCATCATATCGACGATCTCCGTGAATAGCTCAAAATCTTTCTGCTTCGCAGTGCGAAGTGGATGCTTTCGGAAGAACGGGATTATCTTTTCCCGTAAATCCTTTATTGATCGTACGCAATACCGATACAAATGCTCATGATGATTATCGTAACGATTATTGACGAAGATCTTTCCGCACCTGAAGTGCTTCAGATAGATTTCGAGCGCCGGAAGGCTTCGCTGTCCTTGAGTTATTACGAACTCAGGAAACGCTTGCCATCCGAGCCTTGTGGTGTTGTTGCGAAAAATGCTTACTGAGAAACATCCTTCGCCATCGGCAAAGCCGACGATCCACTCTTCAATTCCTGGCCTTTCCTGCTGATTGCTCATCTATGGTGCAATTGTACCATAGGAGTTTCCAGCATATAGCCATGTTTTCAAGACCAACTGTGAATTACTTCACAGCGAGGCAGCGTCTTTTTGGCTCACAGTACAAATGTCCTAGTCCTTCCGCCTCCCTCTTTCGAGAGGAGCGAAACCTTAGGACGATTTGCCTATGTTAATCTACGCGCGAAAACAGTAGCTGCGCGTAATTCTCTTTGTCGCCAAAGAGGCCGGACTATATCATCTCGTTATTTCTCAATTAAGAGAAGCGAGTTCAGCGTGTAGTCTCTGTGGGTTTTCTTGATTGTTGAAAAGTGCGGGCAAGCGAACTTGCCTGTTTTAAGAACTGTCGAAGTGATTTCTTTACAGATTCGGAATCGGATCGGGAGACCCGTACACGGTCTCGAACTCGCCCTTGTCTTCGACGCTGTCCACCGCAACGATGGTAACGGACGATCTATCGGTGAATTGGAATTCGACCTGATATGGATTTCCGTCTGTCGGGGCGTCGTCGGGGAGAACGACCAATTTGATCGTCTTTCCCGGTAGCAGTTTTCCGATGTCTTTCATCATCTTTCTCCTTCGCTTCACTTTTTCGCACTTTTCAACAATCAAGAATCTTCCCTGCTGATTGTCTGCTTATCTAATCCGTTAGAATTAGACATCGATCAAAGATTATTACCCAAATAATTTACTTGGGTACTTTGATATGCGCAGAGTTTCCAGCATATAGCTGAATTTTATAACTACAATCATCTTATAGTTATCGCCGACATTGACCGGGGCTTATACAGTCCAGCACATACATAAATGCATGTACCCTCCGTACTTGACCTTCCGGCATTGGTCAGGCATCACCCCCTATACATCCTCTTACGAGTTCGCAGGGAGCTGTGTTT
>JAUYKE010000031.1 GCA_030700125.1 Candidatus Colwelliibacteriota bacterium | reverse complement strand
AAAGCACGGGGAATTACTATTGCCCTTCACCACTCGGAATACGAGTCGGAGAAACGTCACTATGCTCACATCGACGCCCCCGGGCACGCTGACTACATTAAGAACATGATTACCGGAGCCGCCCAGATGGACGGAGCTATTCTGGTAGTTTCAGCCGCTGACGGCCCAATGCCTCAAACAAGAGAGCATATTCTTTTAGCGCGCCAGGTAGGTGTGCCGGCCGTTGTCGTTTTCTTAAACAAGGTTGACATGGTTGACGACAAAGATCTGATTGATTTAGTTGAAGCCGAAGTGAGAGAGCTCCTCAAAAAATATGAATTTCCAGGAGACGAGACTCCGATAGTCAGGGGTTCGGCCCTGAAGGCCCTAAACGTTAAATCTGCCGATGACGCTGATGCCCAACCGATTCTTGAGCTCGTTAAATACCTCGACGAATATATCCCCGAACCGGTAAGAGAAATAGAAAAACCCTTCCTAATGCCTGTTGAAGATGTTTTCTCAATTGAAGGCCGAGGAACAGTCGCCACCGGTAGGATAGAACGAGGTAAGGTTAAGTTGAACGAAGAGATTGAGCTTGTTGGAATTCGACCGACCTTCAAAACGGTAGTTACCGGAATCGAGATGTTCAACAAGATGCTTGATGAAGGTATAGCAGGGGATAACGTCGGTATTCTTTTGCGAGGAATCAAAAAAGAAGATATCGAACGAGGCCAGGTTCTCTCTGCGCCAGGCGCAGTAACTCCTCACACTGAATTTGAAGCCGAGGTCTACCTCTTGAGCAAGGAAGAAGGCGGACGCCACACGCCGGTTTTCGCCGGCTACAAGCCGCAGTTCTACATCCGAACAACTGACGTTACCGGAGACATCACTTTACCTGAAGGAACTGAGATGGCTATGCCCGGCGACACCATCAATCTAAAAATCAAATTGATTGCTCCGATTGCCCTGGAAGAGAAGCAAAGATTTGCTATTCGTGAAGGCGGTAAGACCGTTGGAGCAGGTGTTGTTACTAAGATCATTGCCTAATGGCTAAAGCCAAAGAAGTTGAAACGACGAAATTAAGATTAAGGATAAGGTCTTACGATCACCGCTTACTCGATAATTCTGTAAAACAAATTATCGAGACCCTACAGCGGAACAATGCTAAGATTGTAGGACCTATTCCTTTGCCAACCGGATTTAAGCGATACACCGTTAATCGCTCAACTTTTGTTCATAAAGATTCCAGAGAGCAATTTGAACTCCGCATCCACCGCCGCTTAATTGATATTTTAAACCCCTCCCAGAATATTATTGAATCGCTTAGCGACCTTAACCTCCCCGCCGGAGTAGATGTAGAGATAAAAACAGGTTAGCTACGAAATACGAAAAAGTACTGCCTACCGACAGGCAGACGAATATACGAATAAAAGAAGAAGCGACCCATAACGGGTCGCTTCTTTAATAAAAATTGGAGCGAAGCCAATATCTCTTCTCCGAAACCTCCACAGGCGAGCGGGCATGGTTCGAGCGATAGCGAGAGAGCGAGCCGAGGACAAGCAAGCGCCTCGCTGGGGCGCGCAGCGGGTTGAGGGAAGAGATGTTGGTGAGCAAAAACCTTTACATATCCCCATTCTTTCGGTAACATAACCCCTGCCTCCTAAGGTAGAGGTTTTAGCGCTATATTGCTGAAACAACCGACCAAAGCGGTCAGGGTTGTTTTTTTGAGAAGCGATGAATTATATCAAGGCCAAAAAACTAAAAATGGGACAAGTTTTCCGAGACGAAGGGGTGATTCCCGTTACCCTGGTTCAACTTGCGAGTTCTCCGGAGGAAGAACCGAAAGCCGGCGATAAACTCAAAGTGAGCGGTATTTCAAAAGGGAAGGGTTTTCAAGGAGTAGTAAAGCGCTACGGCTTTCACGGTGGCCCTAAGAGCCACGGCCAGAAAAAGAAGCACCGTTCTCCCGGATCAATCGGCTCCACCGGCCCCCAAAGGGTTCTGCCTGGTACCAGAATGGGCGGAAGAATGGGAGGCGTGACGATCACCGTTAAAAACTTGGAAGTGGTGGATTTTGATAAAGATAGAAATCTTTTGATGCTAAAAGGCGCTGTTCCCGGAAATAAAGGTGGCATCTTAAAGATACATTCAAAATGATGACAACTGACCTATACAATAAGCAAGGAAAAGTGATTGATAAAGTCGATTTACCGGATCGCTTATTTGCTCGCTCTTGGAACCCCGATTTAGTTCATCAGGCATTAAAAGTCCAAGAAGCCAACAAACGTCAATCGATAGCTCATGCTAAAACTCGGGGCGAAGTTTCCGGCGGCGGTAAAAAACCTTGGCGTCAAAAGGGCACCGGCCGTGCCCGTCATGGATCAACCAGGTCTCCGATTTGGGTCGGCGGTGGGGTCACTCACGGTCCTCTCACGGAGAAGAATTTTACCCTAAGAATTAGTCAGAAAATGCGTCAAGGCGCTATTTTTACCGTTCTCTCCCAGCGGCTCAAGGAGGGAGAAGTAAAAATAGTTGATTCTTTTTCCATTGATGAGCCGCGAACAAAGTTTTTAGCAGGTTTACTCAAAGGATTTTTAGGTGAGAGGCCGAATGTCCTTCTTGTTCTTGCCGCAAAAAATAATATTCCCCAAGCCAGTCAAAATCTCACCGGCGTAAAAGCTCTTGACCCCAAATCTCTAAATGTTTATGACCTGCTCCGCTACAAGCAAGTTATTGTAGAGAGAGAGGCGATTCCGATTATTGAAGCTCACTACCATGCCGTTAAGTAAGGGCTTGATTGACCTCGACGTAAAGTCGGGGGCAGTTCAAACCTTACCCAGCACTTAAATTTATAGAGATATCATGAACAAAAGAAGACAAATTACAGAAACAAGTAGCTTTGAACCTTCCCACAAGATGGGTAAATTTAAGTGCTGGGTGCTTCATGCTGTAACTAAATTTACATCATTCAGCACTAAGCTTCATTCGCAAATTCAGACACCATGAGCAGATTACTGATTAAAAAACCGATTATTAGTGAAAAAGCCACTGATATTAGTGCAGCCGGTAAATATGTTTTTCTTGTTCATCCGAAGGTCAACAAGAAACAAGTTAAAGAATTAATCGAAAAGATATATAAAGTTCACGCAATTAAAGTGAACATCATAAGAATCCAGTCAAAAACCCAAAGTTATAAAAAAGCCATCATCACCCTAAAGGAAGGGGAAACGATTGATATCATTCCACGCTAACCATGAAAAGATTCAAGCCGACAACTCAATCAAGGAGAAAAATGACCGTAGTCGACTACAGGAGTCTAACCAAGGTAGCTCCCTTAAAGAAGGCACTCCTCGCTTCAAAAAGAACTGCCGGCCGGAACAATCGGGGGCGAATTACCGTTCGCCACCGGGGCGGCGGAGTAAAAAGAATGTAGCGCTTAATTGATTTTAAGCAACTCGATAAAACTGGAGTTCCGGCTAAAGTGGAAACCTTAGAATACGACCCAAACCGAAGCGCTTTTATCATGAAAGTTATTTACCGAGACGGTGAAAGACGC
>JAUYKE010000020.1 GCA_030700125.1 Candidatus Colwelliibacteriota bacterium | reverse complement strand
ACACCATTAAACTCTTCCTCAACTTTTTTGAGAGCCAATTCCTGCTTGTGGATAGCCTCTTTTAACTTGCTTTCTTGCTTACTCAATCCGCTTAATTCCTCTCGAAGCTTCGTCAGTCGGCCGCCGTAAAAATTATTTTCCAGCTGACGAAGCTCGTGGGCTAATTCCTCTCTCCCTTCATAACGGGATACTTGGCGTTTGAGCGAACGGAGATGAGGTTTTAACTCTTCGATTAGGGCCTTAACTTTCTCCAGATTAAAGGCGGTGGTTTGAAGGCGTCTGACTGCGTCCGATTTTTTGATCTGGTATTCTTTAAGCCCGAGGGTCTCTTCAATCATCGTACGACGCTCCAAAGGACTGGCTTTAATAAAGACATCATCTTCGCCTTGATTAATGACGGCGAGGCCTCTCGCCCCGAGCTTGGCTTTAGCTAAAATATCAATCAGGTCTTTCAATCTCACTTCCGCCTTATTAATGAAGAATTGAGAGGTGCCGTCCCGGCTAATACGACGGGAGATGGAAACTTCTTTAAAATCCAATGGGAAAGAATTTGAAGAATTGTTGAAGTAAATTGTGGCCTGCGCCAGCCCAACTCGCGGGCGACTTTCGGTGCCGGCGAAAATGAGGTCCTCTCCCTTGCCGCCACGAAGGTTTCTCGCGTCCCGCTCTCCTAAAAGCCAGCGGATGCTGTCGGTTATATTGGATTTGCCGGAGCCGTTCGGCCCAACAACGGCCGTAATCCGGTGATTGAAATCTAGGTTAATTTTGTCGGGAAAGGACTTAAATCCCTGCAGTTCCAATCGATTCAGTAACATTGCGGTCTATATGATAACCACTCGCCGCCTCATTTGTCTATCGGAACTCGAAATAATTTACTCCAGCGGTAAATTTTCCTACCTCTCGGCTTACCAGTCCCAACGTATCGTCGGGACACCAAGCTGGCAAGCCTGCGAGGATGTTCCGTACGACAAAGAGGCGGCTCATTTTAGCTTGACTTACCAATCTCCGGAAAAATTACTACTCCGCCTCGGGGCGACACGTTCGAGTCGCGATTGAGGAGTGTGGCTAAGGGCTTTATGGGATTATTTTAGTTGCAGAAGCCGTAACGGTAAAAGTGAGCGTATTACTTGTCAGTCCGCTGCCATTTTTGACCGAGACGTCGTAAGTACCGGGGCTGGTGGGTGTCCCTTGGATGCAACCTGCGGGGGGATAAATAGCGGGGCAGGCAAAAAAGCCGCTGGGGATATAAAAAGTAAGGGTTACGCCGTTAACAGAAGCGGCGTTAGGGATTGCGGTACTACCAAGATAGATGGTATTTCCGGTTGAAGTGAAGCCGCCCCCGGTAATAGTGACGAAAGTGCCGGGCGGACCGGAAGAAGGAGAAAGGGAGGAAATAATAACTCTCCCTGGGGAGGGAAGAGGAGGGGTCGGCTTGGACAAATCAAAGGTCGCCGACGACCTAAGTGCTTCTCGAGTTTTAGGACCAACCGCACCGTAGCCAGTGGTAACGACAGAACCGGAGGAAACAATTCCCTGTTTAACTTGCCAACGCTGAACCGCACGTTCGGTAAAAGCTCCGAGATAACCCGTAATCAATCCTTCCGGATAAATGGCCTTATCCTGCGCCAGAAATCGCTGAAGCTTAGAAACCTCGCCGTTCGTTTTGGCATCGGTTGATCCGCGAGTGAGGTTAAAACTCAAGGTTAGGGACTGCTGACCGGACTGTAATTGAGAAGTATTCTGTAGTTGCTGTTGGAGGTTTTGAACCTGCTGCAGAAGAGCTGATAGCTGTTGTTGTAGCTCCGCAGTTGTAACGGCACCAGCGGCAGGAACATTGGGCAAAAGGAAGAAACCGGCGACCACGGCGGCCACAACGAAACCGCTCAACGGATACCTTAATCTACTATGCATTACTATTATTCTAGCATAGTGCGAGTGTGGACAGTTCTATTTTTTGGTTAATGCCTTAATCTCGTCCCGGAGGATGGCGGCAAGTTCGAAAGCCCAACTCCTTCGAATAAACCTTGTGGACAGAGAAGACGAAACCCTATAACTTGCTGCATGATACTGTATCACATACTATAAATTTAATATGGCGAAAGTTATTTACGGTGAGCGTATAGGGCGCTCGGGGAAAATATCCACTGGCTGTTCTGCAGTGATTTTTGATGATGCCAGGCAAAAGATACTACTCACACGCCGGGCTGATAACAACCAGTGGTGTTTACCAAGCGGACGAGTGGAGGCCGGGGAAAGTATTACTGAAGCATGCGTACGAGAGGTATTAGAAGAAACAGGCCTGCAAATAGAAGTCGTAAAGCTTATCGGCGTATACTCGAATCCCCACCAACTTATTGAATATCCTGATGGTAATCACGTTCACCTGATCTCACTTTGTTTTGAAGTACAGATAACTGGAGGCAGACTCGCCACAAGCGACGAAACAACCGAGTTTAACTATTTTGGACTTGATGAGATTGATTCTATAGATTTGCTGCCTAACCACCGCGAAAGAATAGTGGACGCTTTCGCGCAAAGCACCGCAGTATTTATACGTTAGGCTAATCTCCGAATCCCCTACCAAGAAGAGAGAAAAGGCATTGTACGTCCTCCGAGGACGTACAATTGGGGTTCAAACAACGTTCGCGCCTGAACTTCTTCGTGACCTCCTTCACCCATTTATAGCTTCGCTCCGAGATACTCTCTATGAAAACAGGTTTGGGCTTAGTAGCAAAGTTACTTTTGAAAATGCGAAAGCCCCGTGCTACTTGTTGGGGTTTCGCACAGGGCTAGGTTGGAATATTGGCAGTTCGGAGTAAGAACTTGTAGCAGTGCTGTAGCTTGCGCTTGCCCGCAGGCAAGACGAAATCTTCTCCTGCCTGGACGAGGAGAATGAAGAAAGCTGCAACTACGCCGATGAGATGCAGAATGAACAGGCTGAGGACGATCAGGCAGCCGATGGGACCGAGGAACAACAAGATCTTAGACCCATCCCTCATATACAGCCAGCTCCATGTTCGCGAGGCCCCGGCTCCGCACGGAAGCCACACAACGAGAAGAACAGTTGATAGATCCAGCCGTAACCACCAAGGCATGATGCACCTCCAACATCGAGTGTCAAAACGAACTGATAAAATTATCGGCTACATGCACAAGTTAAGTCAATTAGCCCATCACCTATTGCCGTACGGGACATCTCCGCAGGCATGCTGGGCTTGGTGGCCGGCTTTAAGCCGGACCCAGCAGCCGAGGAGTAAGAAAATTTTGCCGCTGGAGCAAAATTATTCTGGATCCCGATAGGCAATAGGTGGTGTGGCTAGCACTACGTCTTTTTCGATAATTCTCTAATCTCATCCCGGAGGATGGCGGCGAGTTCGAAGTCCAGGTGTTCGGCAGCGCGTTTCATTTCTCTTTCTTTATCGCGGATGAATAGTTTTAAAGCTGTTTTTGATTTGGGAATTGGTTTGGCTTCCAAATTGAGAATTTCCTCAACCGGCATAATGTCCGTAATTGCTCGAACAATCGTTCTAGGAGTAATGCCGTGCTTTTTATT
>JAUYKE010000001.1 GCA_030700125.1 Candidatus Colwelliibacteriota bacterium | reverse complement strand
ACGATTGTCGCTCGCGGTCGGGGAAGTTATGAGTCAAAAGCGCGGGCTTTTGCGAAGGCAGGAGTACCGGTGGCGCGGACATTAGATGAGGTGCCAAGTTTGATTCGTAAAGCAATAAGTAGTAAATAGTATGTAGCAAGTAGTATGGAAAAATGGCGGACTAAAATCAGTAATCATAAAGACGGGAAGCTCTACGTTCGGGGCTTATCGCTCGAGGAGCTAATTAGTAAGCACACATTTGTTGAGGTTATTTTCCTTCTGTTAAAGGGGAATTTGCCTAATGAGAAAGAGGCGAAGATTTTTGATGCTATCTTGGTTGCCTCGGCGGAGCATGGCGTTCAGGCGCCTTCGGCTTTTGTGGCGAGAACAGCGGCTTCAACCGGTAATCCTTTTAACGCGGCGCTAGCTGCCGGAATTTTAACTATTGGTGAATGGCATGGTGGAGCGGTAGAGAGAGCAGCCGAGATGTTTCAGTCGGATGAATCCCCGGAAGAAATTGTAGCTGGGGTGTTAGAGAAGAAAGGAAAGCTTCCGGGGTACGGACATAAAATCTATAAAGAAAAAGATCCACGAACCGAGACCATCTTTGCCAAAGCGAAAGAGCTGGGAATTTCGCAAAAATATATTGATAAGGCAACGGCAATTGGACAGGAATTTGAAAAACAGAGCGGCAAGAAGTTGCCGATTAATATTGATGGAGCAGTCGCGGCAGTTATTTCCGAATTGGGATTTGATTGGCGATTAGGGAAAGCAATCTTTATCTTAGGGCGATTGCCGGGGTTAATTGCCCACGCTCATGAGGAAATTGTTAATGAAAAACCTTATCGGCGATTAGAGGAGGATGATGTCGAATACATCGGCCCATGATAAAAATAGTGGAGTTGCGAAGGGCCAGCGCGAAATCGCTCGCGGAGATAAACGCTCTCCTCCCGCAGCTTTCTAAAACGGCAAAACAGCTTTCTTTAAAAATGCTTGATACCATCACAAGAGATAAAGACACTTACTTGGTGGTGGCGAGAGAAAACTTACAAATTATTGGAATGGGGTCTTTAGTGATTTTTCTCACTCCGCACAGCAGGCGGGCGCGGATTGAGGATGTGGTAGTAGATGAGAAATATAGAGGAAGAGGAATTGGGGAGAAAATTTCGAAAGAACTCATTGCTCTCGCAAAGAAGAAGAAGGTCAAATCAATCGAGCTTTCCAGCCGCCCAAGGCGCACTGTGGCCAACGAGCTCTATAAAAAGCTTGGCTTTAAAAAGAAAGAGACAGATACCTACTCTTTGAGTTTTAGGTAGGGGCTCGCTACAATAAGTTGGATGCTTGAAAGAATTCGGGAGCTGATTCGAGGGAAGCTCGGTGAACTGCCGTTTGAAGTTAATTTTTCAGATCCGCCAGCTGGCGGAGAAGGGAGGGGGCATTTGAATACGAATGCCGCTTTCCCTTTGGCTAAACAGATCAGTGCTTCACCGCTAAAAGCGGCAGAGGAATTGAAGAAGTATCTTGAAGAAAAGGGAGCTGATTTTTTTTCAAAAATTGAGGTTGCCGAACCGGGCTTTCTTAACATTTGGCTGACGCCGGAGGTGATTCGGGAGGAGCTTGAGGAGATTGTGGAGGCGGGCGAGAAATGGGGTACCCTAAAGCACCTCGATAAGCTCAGTGCTCGGGCAAGGGTTATTGTTGAGTACTCCCAGCCGAATATTGCAAAGCCGATGCACGTAGGGCATCTTCGATCCACTATTATTGGAGACGCGCTCGCTAATATTTTGGAATTTGCGGGATATGAAGTTATCCGCTGGAATTATTTGGGTGATTGGGGAACGCAGTTTGGGAATGTAATTGCGGCTTATAAACTTTGGGGAGATAAGCATGAGGTGGAGAGGGCGCCGGTTGAAGTGCTTGCGGGTCTCTACGCCCGATTTCATGAGGAGATGAAAAAGGACCCCGAGCTTGAAGAGAGGGGACGGGAAGAATTTCGTAAGCTGGAAACAGGCGATAAGGAAAATAGGGAACTGTGGGAATGGTTTAAAGAAGAATCTATTAAGGAACTTAATAAAATCTATGCGCTTTTAGATATTAAGTTTGATGAGTGGATTAGTGAAAGTTTTTACGAAAAAGCACTCCCATCTCTAATTGACTCCCTTCTTAAAAAAGGGATAGCAAAAGAGAGCGAGGGAGCGGTGATTGTTCCGCTTGAAAAATTCAATCTGCCGCCGGCTTTGATTCGCAAATCTGACGAGGGGACACTCTACCTAACCCGCGATATCGCTAATTTGGAATATCGGCTTAAAGAATACAAAGCCGACTCTGTTTTATATGTGGTTGATAACGGCCAGAGTTTGCATTTTCAACAGCTTTTTGCAGTTGCCGAAATTTTGAGATTGAAAGGTGATTTTCATCACATAAAATTTGGGCTGGTTCTGGGAGAAGGTCTGAAGCGGCTTTCCACCCGGGCTGGCCGACATATCGCCTTGCTTGAAGTCATTAACGAAGCGGTAGAACGGGCGAGAAAAGTTATTGAAGGAAAACAATCAAAGATGAGCAATGAAGAGAAAGAGGAAGTGGCAAAAGTAGTAGGCATTGGAGCATTGAAATATAATGACCTCTCGCAGAATCGGATGGCGGATATTGCTTTTGATTGGGACAAGATGTTGAGCTTGCAGGGGAACTCCGCGCCTTATCTCCAATACACCTACGCTCGACTAAAGAGTATTCTAAGGAAAGCTGAAAATATTCCAGTATTCGAAGCAGGAGCCATTGAAAAAGAAGCAGATTTGCGATTAATCTTAAAATTAGCTTTTTTCCCGGAAGTAATTGAGGAAGTAAGCAAGAATTACTTGCCTCATCAACTGGCTAATTACTTGTATGACTTGGCTCGCGCTATCAATGATTATTACGAGAAGGAGCCAATATTGAAGGCGGAACCAGGGCTAAGAACGGCTAGGTTGCATTTAGTGAAGGCCGCGGCGGAGGTTTTAAAGACGGGACTCGGTTTGTTGGGAATTAAGACGGTAGAGAGGATGTAGCATGCTAAGAAATTCAAAAGAATTTAAACTGCCGGAGCTTGAAGAAAAAGTTCTCAAGCTCTGGGAAGAAAAAAATATTTTTGAGGAGTCCCTCAAGAGAAGAGAGGGGAAAAAGACCTTCCGCTTTTATGAAGGGCCGCCTTATGCTAATGGTCTTCCCGGCATCCATCATGTTTTAGCCCGAATTTTTAAGGATATTATACTTCGCTACAAATCAATGCAGGGATACCTCGTTCCCCGACGGGCCGGCTGGGATACCCATGGTTTGCCAATCGAGCTTGCAACCGAGAAAGAGCTGGGCATTAAGGCGAAAAGCGAAATTGAGGATATCGGAATTGTAAAATTTAATGACAAAGCAAGGGAGATCGTCACTCGATACAAAGGCGCCTGGGAGCAGTTCACTCGAAGGATCGGCTATTGGCTTGATTTTAAGGATGCCTACCTTACTTACGAGAACTCTTACATCGAAAGCTTATGGTGGATTTTTAAGAGAATCAGTGACAGAGGATATTTAAAAGAATTTCGGAAAGTGGTGCCCTATTGTCCGCGGTGCGAGACGCCTCTCTCAAGCCACGAAATGGGGATGCCCGGCGTCTACAACTTAACGGAAGATCCATCGGTATACATAAAGTTAAAACTTCTGCCAGAGGCAGATCAGCCTCCGGCTGAAAAGGATGCTGACAACGAATATCTACTAGTTTGGACGACTACCCCTTGGACTTTGCCAGCCAATGTTGCCGTGGCGGTTGACCCAGGCATCACTTACACCAAATACCGTGTTGGCAATGAATACATCTGGAGCCATAGTCCTCCGCCGAAGCTTCCAGAGAAAGCAGAAGCAGTAGAAAAATTGTCCGGCAGGCAACTGGTGGGAAGAGAATACGAACCCCTTTATAGGGTAGAGGGCTACGTCCCTAAGACCACTGATTTCAAGGTAGTAGCCGCTAATTTTGTAAAAACAGAAGAAGGAACGGGGTTGGTGCATGTTTCGCCTGCTTTTGGAGAAGAAGATTTTAATTTAATTGGAAGAGATGATTTTCCGGTTACGATTGATGATCAGGGAAAAATGGTTGAGAAACTGCCCGGCGCCGGCAAGTTCATTAAGCAAGCGGACGAGGACATCCTTGATGACCTTGGGAAAAGAGGCCTACTTTACCTGGCTACCAAGTTTGAGCATGAATATCCTTTCTGCTGGAGATGTTCGGCCCCGGTCATTTACTTTGCGAGGAAAGGCTGGTTTTTGGAAGTTAGCCGATTAAGAGAGAAACTTGTATCAGAGAATAATAAGATCAATTGGATACCCAGTCATATTAAAAAGGGACGCTTTGGTGAATGGATTAAGGACGCGCAAGATTGGGCAATCTCCCGCGATCGTTATTGGGGGACACCTCTACCAATTTGGCGCTGTTCGGAGGGGCATCTTCAAGTGGTCGGCAGCTTGGAAGAACTGGATAAGCACAGTTATCTAAAAAATAATTTTTTTGTTTTGAGGCATGGGGAAGCGGAGCACAACTTGAAGGGAGTACTGGCTTCCGGTTCGGAAAAAGACGGGAAAGTAAGCCGCTTAACCGAGAAAGGTATAAAAGCGGCCGAAGGAGTCGCTCGGAAAATGGCCCGGAAGAGAATCAATCTTATTTTTACTTCGCCTTATAGAAGAGCGGTCGAGACGGCAGAGATTATAGCTCAAAAGACTAAAGCAGAGGTGATTATTGACGAACGGCTAAGGGAGATCGACGCCGGAGTTTTTAATTGGAAAACAATTGACGAGTATCACGCATTTTTTAACGGTCCATTGGAGAGATTTACCAAAGCGCCTCCCGAGGGAGAGAACTGGACCGAAGTGAAGCAGCGAGTCTTTGATTTTATTCGGGATATTAATGCCCGCTACGAAAATAAGAGGATCCTTATTGTCGGACACAATGGATCGCTTTGGCTGCTTGGGGCGGCGATGAGAAACCTCGGTAACGAAGAATTATTTGATCTGCCGGGTTTTGCGGTTGGCGAATGGCGAGAGATTAGCTTGAGAAATTTACCTTATACCGAAGAGGGGGGAGTGGATCTCCACCGACCTTATGTTGATCGGGTTTATTTACGATGCAAGAAATGTAAGGGGAAAATGGAGCGGGTGCCGGACGTGGCGGATGTTTGGTATGACTCGGGCGCAATGCCCTTGGCCTCGGTTCATTACCCCTTTCTAAATAAAAGAGCGGTTGATGGAGGAGCGCTTTATCCGGCCGACTTTATTGCCGAGGCGGTTGATCAAACACGGGGATGGTTCTACACCCTGCTCGCAACGGCGGTTCTTTTGGGTAAGTCAACGCCCTACCTCAATGTTATTTCTCTAGGGTTAATTAACGATAAATACGGTAAGAAGATGTCGAAGTCAAAAGGCAATATAGTTGAACCTAGCGAGATAATCAATAAATACGGGGTTGATGCCGTTCGCTGGTATTTTTATACCGTGAATCCTCCCGGAGAGCCGAAAAATTTTGATGAGGCGGAT
>JAUYKE010000041.1 GCA_030700125.1 Candidatus Colwelliibacteriota bacterium | reverse complement strand
TCTAGCAACTGGGGCGGCTGACATTTTGGAAGATTTAGGCCTCCTCGGTGGAGAAGCCGAGATCCGCCGGCTGGCGGAGGGAATTGAGGAAATATCGATTCAGCCGGAACTTAGTGATTATGAATCTTTAATTTTAGAAGTTATAAAAACTGCAGGCAGGCCGCTTGAAGTTGACAGAATTGCCCCCTTGGCTAATCTTGAAGCCCAAGCAGTAAACCAATCCTTAACCGGTCTATTACTTAAGGGGTTAATTAGGGAAGCGAACGGCAAATATGAAATTAGTTATCGTTGAGTCACCGACAAAAGCGCGGACAATTTCTAAATATCTAGGTAAAGAGTATGAAGTCCGCGCGAGTGTCGGCCATATTCGTGATTTACCGAAGAGCAACAAGAAGGCGATTGATATCTCCGGCGGATTTATCCCTCACTATGAGATTGTTCAAGGCAAAGAGAAAATTATCCAGGAATTAAAGAGTTCCGCTAGAAAGGCCAGTGAGGTTCTTTTGACCACTGATCCCGACAGGGAGGGTGAGGCAATCGCTTGGCATATTGCCCAAGTCTTAGGCCTGGAAGACCCGAAGCGAGTGGTGGTGCATGAGATTACGAAACGCGCGATTGAAGAAGCGCTTAAAAATCCGCGGAGTATTGATGCGAACCTGAAAAAAGCCCAGGAAGCGAGACGGGTGCTTGATCGTTTGGTGGGCTATGAACTAAGCGAACTAATCTGGAAGAAGGTGAGATATGGGCTTTCGGCCGGGAGGGTCCAGTCGCCGGCGTTGCGTATTTTAATGGAGCGAGAAAGGGAAATTAGGGCATTCAAGCCGGAAAACTATTGGGTAATTGCCGGCGAGTTCAAAACAAATAAAGATGTGGTTCTCGTTTTGGCTTGTGAGGAGAGGCCAAGCGAAGAGAGAGAAGCGGAAAGAATTTTAGGTATTGCAAAAGGGGGTAAATGGAGAGTTCTTGGGGTGGAGCAACGAGAAGCCACGCGGAATCCCCGACCTCCATTTACTACTTCCACTCTCCAGCAAACAGCTAGCTCCCGTTTGGGCTACTCCCCCGCCCGCACAATGGTCGTTGCTCAAAAACTTTATGAACAGGGGCTCATTAGCTATATGAGAACCGACAGCTTGAATATCGGCGCAGATGCCATGGGAGATATCCATCAGGAGATAGAGCGGGGGTTCGGTAAGGAATATCTTTATCCTCGTCACTACACGACCTCGAGCAAGGTGGCCCAGGAGGCACATGAAGCTATTCGGCCGACGGACATCTCCAAGGGGAAAGCCGGCGCAAAAAGCGATGAGGTAAAACTCTATGAGCTCATCTGGCAGAGAACTATGGCCTCGCAAATGGCGGCAGCTAAAGTCTTGAGGACTAAAATCTCGGCCAATGTCGAGGCGAAAGAATCTATTCCGGATTTTTCCACTACCGGCAGTGTTATTGCCTTTCCGGGGTGGTTAAAAGCAGATCCTCGGGCTCGAGGCGAAGAGGTTGAGCTCCCCCAGGTAGAAAAAGGAGAGGCAATTATTCTGGCTGATTTGACGAGCGAGAAAAAGGAGACCGAGCCGCCGCCAAGATACACTGAAGCTGGTTTGGTGAAAGAATTAGAGAAACGAGGCATTGGCCGGCCGAGCACTTATGCCGCGATTATTAAAACAATCTCTGATCGCGGCTATGTCGAGAAAGCCGGCCGAGCGTTAAAGCCAACCGACACCGGCGAGGTGGTAAGTGATTTTTTGGAGAAGAACTTCGCAGGGTATATCAGTGACTCATTCACGGCCGAGATGGAAAATGATCTGGACGACATTGCTAATGGAAAAAAGGAATATGCCGCTACTCTTAAGCGATTCTATGGACCTTTTTCTAAAGAGATAAAGGCGAAAGGCAAATTGGAAAAGGCCACTAACTTGGGCGAGGCGGATCCGCAATTTAAATGTCCCATTTGCGGCTCGGGAATGGTCATTAAGCTTGGCCGGAATGGAAAATTTTTGAGTTGTAAAAAATTCCCTGGGTGCACGGGAGCAAGGACAATAGACGGCCGAGAGATTGAGGGGCCTAAAGAAACCGGTGAAATTTGCCCTGAGTGCGGAGGAAAATTAGTGGAACGCGAAGGACGCTACGGCAGATTTGTATCTTGCAGCAATTATCCGAAGTGTAAATATATTAAGCCCTCCTCCGCCAAGGCTTCGGACGGGCGAGGAAAGACTGGGATTGCCTGTCCGAAATGTAATAAGGGAGAGATGGTAGAGCGGAGAGGCCGATATGGAATTTTCTACGGCTGCTCTAACTATCCTCAATGCAAATATGCGATTAAGGCAAAGCCAACCGGAGATGTCTGCCCGAAGTGCGGGGCACTCATGATGGAAGGGACAAAGACTATCCCAGAAAGATGTTCAAATAAGGAGTGTGTTAACCATAATCCTCACAAAATTAAAAAATAAAACTTGCTTGCCCGTCCGAAGCATTGGCGAAGGAGGGCCCTAACCATAATCCGCACAAGTTGAAGAGATAGAGCTTCCTGGTTCATACTGAAGCCGGAATATGAAAACGGCTACGCTCCTCCAGTCGAAAAGCGACTTAATCCAAAGGGCTTATTCTTTTGCCGAAAAAGCGCATGCGGGGCAGAAGCGGAAAAGCGGCGAACCCTATTTTAATCATTGCTTGAAGACAGCCGAGGAGCTGGCTAGATGGAAGCTTGATGAGACGACCATTGCGGCGGGGCTTTTGCATGATGTTATTGAAAATACGGACTACGCCGCCGAAGACATTGAGCAGAAATTTGGTCCGGAGATCAAGCACCTAGTGGAAGGGGTAACAAAATTAGGAACGGTAAAATATCGCGGAGTAGAAACCCAGGTTGAGAATCTAAGAAAACTAATCCTCGCGATGGCGGAGGATATTCGAGTGATTCTTATTAAACTGGCTGATCGACTCC
>JAUYKE010000034.1 GCA_030700125.1 Candidatus Colwelliibacteriota bacterium | reverse complement strand
CAGGAGTTTGAAAACCTAAATAATCAGCCAAGTAGTACCTGGTGGTAGTGCCGCTCCCCGGGTAGCTGGCGCCATTCCAAATTTCGTAAAAGTCGGCTCCCTCACCGACAGGATTTTCGAAATGGACCCCCCACTGGTTCCCTTCTGCTTGAGATTTCGATCGTTCCATTACTTCTCTTATGATACTCACCACCTTATCCGCTTCTACGTCTAATATCTTTTTCTCCCTAATTCCAGCATAGTTTGAAAACACAACCGCAGCCAGGATCAGCGTAATTGCGGTTACTATCAAGAGTTCGATTAAAGTGAATCCCCGTGACATTTTTTATATTTGCCTTACCAATTGAAGCACTGGCACGATAATTGATAAAGCAATTACTGCTACTACTAGCCCGATAAATATAAGAAGGATCGGCTCAAGAAGTGAAACTAAAGTTTTTAAAGTATTATCGCTCTCCGAGGAATAAAAGTTGGCGAGAGTCTCAAGTACCTCCTCCATATGGCCGCTTTTCTCCGCAATGGCGATAAGATTCACAACTACCCGGGGAAAAACCGTCTCCCGGCGAAAGGCCTCACCCACGGTCAGCCCCTTAGAGATACCTTCTCTGGAAACTCTTAGAAGCGCCGCCTTAAGTTCACTCGAACCAACTGTATCGGCAGTCGTCTCAATCGCCTCTAGTATCGGAGTTCCTGACCTAAGAAGCGAGGCCATTGTCGAGGTAAATCGCTGCAGGGCTAGCTTGGATAAAATATTCCGAATAACCGGAGTCCGGTATAGAATCCGTTCTAAAACTCTCCGTCCGGCCAAAGTTTTGGCAAAGAAGAGCAAAATCCCAGCAGATAGAATAAGTATGGTCGGACCGATAATGAGAGCGTATTTAGCGAGGAAAAGCCCGACACTAAAGACAATTTTTGAGAAAGTAGGAACTTCCATCCCGCTCCCGAGAAAAGTACCAGCAATCTTTGGCAGAACAAAAGTGAGCATCAAGTAAAGAACAGTGAAAGACATTCCGACAAGAACCAACGGATAAGTGAGAGCGGCTTTAACTTTTCCTCGAAGCTCCTTCTCTTTTTCCAGATTGACGCTCAATGTTTCAAAAGTCTCCTGTAGGTTACCGGAAGTCTCACCCGCTTTTACTAAACCCACAAAAACCGGTGAAAAATATTTTGGGTAGCGGGTGAAAGTGGCATAAAAGGGCTGTCCCTTGCTTAAACTATCCTTAACCTCCAGCAAGAAACTTTTCATTGACGGCTTCTCAATGTCCATAATTAAAATATCTATCGCCTTAAAAAGATCCGCCCCCACCTTCAGCATCAAGGCCAGATATTTCGTCAGAAACACTTTGTCCTCAACGCTAATCGGCTTCTTCCCGGAAACAATTTTCTGCCACTTTCCGGCAATCCCGGATTTTTCCATAGCCGTAATGGAGACGGGTTTTAATCCCTTCTCCGCCATCCAGCCAAGGACTGCCGCGGGCGAGTCCGCCTCCAAGCTCCCCTGAACAACCTTACCGTCCAAACTAGATGCAGTATACTGAAACCTCATAGAAAATTAAAAAATGAAATATTAAAAATCAAAATGACAATGTAAAATGATCAAATTATCTTTTGTTCTTAAGCGTTAATAGGCTTGAAGCCAAGATATTAGCTATCTCCGACAATTCTTCCAATAACCATTTTAACTCATTTTTGCCGCCTTTGTCAGTATCTCTAAGTAAGGTTAGCCAAACCTTTGATTCGTTGGCTGATTTTAAAGAGTGGGTAAAGAAGTTAATGAAGTCCCTCTTAGAGCTTGCTGAATTAGCTTCAATGTAATTGGCTAAAATACTTGTTCCGCTTCTTACAAGCTGCTTGCTCATCACCTCGCTAGTAGAATCTTTCGGGAGAGTGTCTACGAAATTAATAAGTTTAATAACCCACTGGTACAACCTCTTTTTAAATTCATTTTTAAATTTTGATTTGTCATTTTCCATTTTGATTTTTACACTTTCCATTATTCTCTAATGACGCGGAGTACCTCATCAATCGTCGTAACCCCCTGCCCCGCCTTCCTCAAACCATCCTCAAACATTGTTATCATCCCTTCGGCTCTAGCTGTCTGCTTCAACTTATCTAAAGAAAAACTTGGATCAATGATAATCTTCCTGATTGTTTCGGTAACATTAAGAAGCTCGTAGATACCCAGCCTACCCTCATAACCGGTAAAGTTATCAACCGCACAACCTTTTCCCCGATAGAAGCGATTTGGTACATCCACCTTGTCGGATGGAACGCCTAAGGAGTTAAGCTGTTCCTCTATTATTTTAATGGTCGCCGGATCGGGTTCATAAGACTCAATGCAATCCAAATGAATTCTTCTCACCAATCGTTGGGCCATTAAACAATTCAAGACCGCAGCCACTAAAAAGGGTGGAATACCCATATCAATGAATCGAGGAATAGCGGTCGGGGCGTCGTTGGTGTGCAAGGAAGATAAAACCAGGTGGCCCGTCAAAGCCGCCTGCGTTGCAATCTCGGCAGTCTCACTGTCTCTAATCTCGCCCACCATAATCACATTAGGATCCTGCCTTAAAATAGCTCGCAGTCCGTTAGCAAAAGAAATACCGGCGGCCGGATTAACCTGAGTTTGGTTGACAAGCTTAACGTCGTATTCAATCGGATCTTCAATGGTTACAATATTTACCGTCGGCCGATTTAAGACACTTAAAACCGTGTAAAGAGTAGTGGTCTTACCCGAACCGGTCGGACCACATATGAGCACCATGCCGTAACTCTTTTTGATGTTCTCTTCCAGAAGCTTGGTTGTTTCCTCGGATAATCCTAATTCGGAGAATGAGAGTGCCCTCTCGGTTGTTCGCAATAGCCGCATCTCCACCTTCTCACCGTAATAGGTAGGCATTACCGCTACCCTAATATCAATCACGTCTCCTCCGGCCTCATAGCGAAAGCGGCCGTCTTGAGGCCTTGCGTGCTCGTCAAGCTTCAGCCCTCCCAAAAGCTTAATTCTCGCCGTAATGGCCGGATGCACCTGCTTGGGGATTTTCAGCATCTCGTGCAAGACGCCGTCAATTCGGTAACGAACCTGCAGAAATTCGTCAAAAACTTCGAGATGAATATCCGAAGCCCGGAGGGAGATGGCATAAGAGACAAGATTATCTACTGTGGCTACAATGGGAACCTCTCTAGCCGTTTCTTCAGCGCTCTTCGCTCCTACCTGAAGAGAAGCTGCTACGTTATCTTCAATAATTTTTTTAAAACTATGAGCCGCCGCTTGGGAGTAAAGAGAAAATCCTTTAGACAGTTCACCGGGAGATGCCAAATAAGGATTGACTTTAGCGTTAAGGTAGCGTTCCAAAAAGTCGACATCAACCAGGTTTGACGGGTCCTCCATTGCCACATCAATACTCCCGTCAGGGTTTTTCTTAAAAAGCACTACTCTCCGCTGGCGGGCTGTCTCTTCTGGTAAGAGAGCGAGAATGCCCGGATCAATATTGCCCGTGTCCAGCCGGATTAGAGGAACTCCGAAATAGCGGGAGAAGAGCTCTTCAAAATAGTCCCTGGTAATTAAATTTCTCGAAAGCAGGGCCTCAACCACACTTTTCCCTGCCTCCACGGCATCTTGGGTCACCTGGTCAAACTGCTCTGCCGTCAATAAACCATCCTTTAGAAGAAGCTCCTTTAACTTCGGGGCTGGGATATTAATCATGTCGAAAGTGTAAAACTAGAAATTGAGTAGTGCCCACCAGTAGGTACTACTAAGCCAGTATTCATTAATTAGTATAACAAAGAAAGCAGTAGGCACCCAAAGATGATAAAGCGGGAGACGAGTGGCTTCGCGCCGCAGTATGAAGTATGAAGTATGAAGTATGAAGTACACCGAAATTAAGGCGACCAAATAGATTAGCCAGCCGGGATGGCCGACCAAGAACAAAGAAGTAGCCGCTAAATACGGTTCCCCTTTTTCAAAAAATATCCCACCGGATTTTTTATTGGCAGCGACAGCTACCCATAAAATGAGGAGTGCAAAGACAAGAGAGATTAAATAAGGAGCGAAAAAGCGGGTCAGAGAGTAAAAAGCGAAGTAGCCTATATCTTGATGAGGAGGAAGTAATAATTTTGTTAGCGGATCTCCAAGCCAAACCGTATACTGCTTGAGGCTATAGTAACTACCAAGAGAGAAAATAATGACTACTGCCGCAAGAAAAATTAACTTGCTGTAACGCTCTAAAAAATAGCGCCCCCGGTTAAAGGGGGACGCTATTCCTATCACTCCAGTAACGAAAAGCGCTACCAGACTGAAATAATCAAACACCGCCTGCTGTTAGAGATTCAATCCAGAATCAGTTCCTATTTCGTAATAACAAGTCGCTTCAACCCAAGTGGTACAAGTGTTGTCATCGCCGCCGTCAGTCGTCATCGTGGTACGATGCTTCTGACTCTCCAGGCGGGCATTTAATTCAAAGGTTTTGTTGGTATTGTCGCCATCGTAAGCGTAGTTGTAGTTGGCGTTATTAGTCGGGTCCATCGGTAAACTTGAGATTGGCGATCCTCCGGTAATCCCATCCAGGGCTACGCCAACCCAACCGGCACCGGCTGTAGTCCGGGCGCTATTCGTTGTGCAAGTGCCGTCACCCAAACCGCAAGCCGTACCAGACGTAACATTTTCAACTTCTCCCAAAGTCGGCGAGGCAACATCGGTTAGGTAAAGAGCAATAGCCGACCTAATACTATCTAAATCGGAGAATCGTGTGCCGTCTCTCGCCTGGGCTAAAAGCTGGGCCGGATTCAAAACAACAATTACCGCCGCCGCCAGAATCCCCAGAATGGCAATGACGATC
>JAUYKE010000028.1 GCA_030700125.1 Candidatus Colwelliibacteriota bacterium | reverse complement strand
GCTCAACATAGAAAGCAAACACGCCATCCTCGGACCGGCCCGTCCCTGCAACGATGCCATTCACTGTGACTTGTTCCCCTGTCGGCGGAATCTGGAACACACCCGTAGACTGCGGCTCGGCCGGAGGACCCTCAACCCGCTGCAACAACAACGTCAGACCAACAAACGCGAGAATGACAACAACCAACGCAAGCGGCTTCGATAAACTGTTGACGGGAAATTGCAATCTTTTACTCACAACTCTATTGGATTAAGTATAGCATATCCATCAATGGGTCACTTTGTGGATAAATATCGCGGGCTAAACCTCATTTATTAGATAAAAACAGCAAGGGCGCGGCTCCATTGCTGGAGCCACGCCCAATCATCTCTCACCCCTTTACCGGGATGTTTTTCATCGACACCCCGACCACTTTGCACTGCTCGGCCTGCCCGCCGGTGAGATAGAAGATCGAGTTGTGACTCGCCTGCTCTTTCCAGGCAAAGCACTCGGCTCTCTCGCCCCTTTCCATGATCTTGTCGAGGCTAGCCACGACGGCTACCACGACGAGAAAGGTTAGAGCGATCCCTTTCGCCCATCTTCGGCTGATGGGCCGCCCCGTGCGCCGATTTCGATGCACTCTGCCACTGCCGTACGGTACTCTCGACACCTTCGACACTTTTCATCCCTCCCTATATTCAATTCTAAAAGAATGAGGCACCCGGAACAAATTGCTATGGGTGCCACTTATCTCTCTATTGGTACCATACTAAATAACTCCTGTCAACCCCGCACCTTTTCAGGACTGAAAAGGTGCGGGGTCAAGTTTAAAAGCTATATCCCAAGCGTTTTTGCCACATTCGGATCAATATCCGTTGTAATTAAGTTCCTGATTCCCTCCAATTTAACCCACTTAATTTCCGCCACTTCGTGAGCTTCCCTGGGTTCGGCCACCGGATCCGGAGAACTCAATTTACAAAGATGATAAACAATTAAAACCAGAAATTGAGGGTGAACCCTCATTGATATTTGTTTTACCGAAGATATATCATAGCCGGTTTCATCTAATACCTCTCGCTCCACGCATTCCTCTCGAGTTTCGCCATATCTCTGCTTTCCACCCGGAAAGGCCCATTCCAAAACTGACTCGTTTTTACCTCCCTCTTTCTTAACCCGCTGGATCATCAGAACTTCACCTTTATCGTTCTCGACAATCCCGAGATTAATAAAATTTTTACTCTCCCCTTGCCTCTCGTAAGACATAATGATTAGCCGCGAATAGCTACTCCCTCTTTTTTAAGAATTTGAATTTTCTTTTTTGTGCCGCCTCTGTATCCTCCAACCTTCCCGTCTGATCTAATCACCCTGTGGCAAGGGACTTTTGGATCGTAATTTTTATTCATAATATTTCCTACCGCTCGATAAGCTCGTGGAGAGCCGGCTCGTCGCGCCACCTCTTGGTAGCTTAAAGTGCTGCCCTTCGGAATTTGAGCAACAACTTTAAATACTCCCTCCTTGAAGTTATTCACTTTTGTTTTCAACTGATATAAATTCTTGTCAGTCTTTTTTACCATGAATTTTTAGTTTGATTCTAAATTATAAGTGCCGTCGCTTCGGTTATATATAAGGGTGAACCTTCGCTCATGGTCGTCTTCAAAATGAGCTTGGCTTTCGTTCCTTGCCGCTTCAAAAAAAGTGCGAGCCGCCCCGGGGTTTAAGTCGTACTGAAGATAATAGATTCCGGTATTCTTCAGAGAATCTTCAAAATTAACGAGAAACCCATGGATTTTCTCTCTTTTCATTGCTCCCAAAATTATATCCCGCACCTTTTTTATTTAAAAGGTGCGGGATATAACAGAAAACCAAAACCCCGCGAGATAACTATCCAACGGGGTCGGTTCAGGTTCTTTAGTTAGTTTTCGTAGTCTCGTATATTAAGCTGACGGTGCGCCACCGCCACCTCCTTTCTTCTTCTTCATTACCCACCAAAGGACAACAAGCGCCACTACAACTACTGCAACAATTGCTAACTGGGTTGGGCTCATATAAATTAGTTCTTTATAGCAATTACAAACGGCGACCTTTCCCTTATCTTTTATATTATATCACATTCCAAACTTCACTCATCCACACCCCCGGGTAAGAGCTGGGAACTAGAAAATTTGGGAGATTAGGAGAATAGAAAAGGCCCACGGAAAACTAGAGCCTTTTCCGTGGGCACTGCGTCTTGCAATTGCCGTCTACTTCTTGTCCTGATGCTCGAGGATGTAATTGACCGCTTGGCCGACGGTCTCGATCTTCTGGGCATCCTCGTCCGGGATCCTGATCCCGAAATGATCTTCGAACTCCATGATGAGCTCAACCGCGTCGAGCGAGTCAGCGTCGAGATCCTGCTGGAAAGAAGCGGCTTCCCTGATCTTGTCCTCATCGGCACCGAGCATCTCGGCAACGATCTCCTTGACCTGTTCGAAGATCTCCTCACGCGTGGCCATTCAAATCCCTTCTTTCCGATTACTTATCCAGTTTCCAAAAGGTACGAATATTATTGCTTCTATCACCGGGGGGTCTCGCTGTCAAATGATGTTAACTCCTTAATTATGTTTCACCTCCATCACGTCCCCATCCTGCATCAGGTATTCTTTCCCCTCTAATCGCATCCAGCCCTTCTGCCTTGCAATCGCCCAAGGCGATTGCCCTGAGTTTATCGAAGGGCTGCCTGCCTCCACTAATTTTTCCCAGTTAATTACGTCTGCCTTAATAAATCTTTCCTCAAAATCAGTGTGAATTGTTCCAGCCGCTTGTCTCACCGTCACGCCGCGGGGAACCTGCCACGCCCGCGTTTCATCCTCTCCGAAAGTAAAAAAAGTGATTAGTCCCAGCACCTCATAAGCTAACCGAATTAAAGCATCTAAATTATTTTCTGAAGCCAAATCTAAAATTAAATAATCCCCTCCCAAGGTTTTAATCTCTTCAATTAATTCCAACGGCACGTTCTCCTCTTTTCCATTTAATAGATAAATCTGCGGCTTACTGGTTAAAAGCGTCAATTGCTTAATAGCGGGATCATCAGCTAACTTTCCTGATGAACTGCGAGCTAAATCTCTTGCATTTAAAACTTTCCGAAGCTTCTCTAAAATTCCCAACTCCCTTATCGCCGCCGTATCCCCCGTCCTAGTTTTTCCCTCCACGCTCTCGATCCTTTTTTGAACCGTATCTAAATCTTTAAGAGCAAGTTCGGTATTCACAATCTCTAAATCCCTTAAAGGATTAGCCTCCCCCTCAACGTGAATAATCTCGCTGCTCGGAAAAACTCGAATAACTTGGACGATCGCTTTCACTTCCCGGATGTGCGCTAAAAATTGATTGCCCAGTCCCTCTCCCTCGTGAGCCCCCTTAACCAGTCCGGCAATATCATAAAACTCCACCACTGCCGGAGTAATTTTCTTAGATTGCGCCAGCTCGGCTAACTTATCTAGCCGCTCATCGGGAACCGCCACAATCCCCACATTCGGATCAATCGTCGCGAAAGGATAATTAGCAACGTTAATCTCCTGCTTCGTTAAAAGCCGAAAAAGCGTGGATTTTCCCACATTCGGCAACCCCACAATCCCAATAGATAAGTTCATATACCACTTTTTTTCTTCATAAAGTTAATCTTTTCTCCTTAATTTTAAGGTTTCCTCGTGTAATCTATTTATAAAATAATTAAACAATATTAGTGCGTCATTGACTATGTTGGTTGAGAAAATTGGTTCTTCCTTTGGGACTTCAAATTCATTCACCATTGAAATCATTGGAGATGCATGAACAATCCTAGAACGGAATGTAAATAATTGCTTTAATCTATCAAACTCATTTGAACTTACTAACCCAGAAAATTTTATACCGTATCCAAATTTGAATATATCTTTGCAGTAACCGTCAAAATCCTGAAAGTTTTCTTTTCTTTTTTCCAATTTTTCTTTAACTAGTTCATTATCAGGAGAAATTCCCTCTCCCTCAATTTCTTGATATCGTGTTTTAGAATATGCTTCAAATCCAGTAACCATCATTACTATACTTAAATTTGCTCTTACTGTTTCGAAAATAAAACCTTCCTTTGATTCACCAGTTAATAGTATTTCAATTGCTTTTTTTGTTTCATTCCACGCATCGATGGCAGTAGGTTTAATTATCTGTTTTCCTCCAACATTTACCCTGGTACCTATGACCTCAACCCCAGGACCTCCGACTTGAACTATACTTCCATCTTTTCCCACTCTAAAACCAACTTTTGATTGAACACCAATAGCACTAACTAATTCACCGCCTTCAACACGCGGTCTAATGTGTAACTGTATCTCTTTAGGAGACCAAGAAAATACAATAAAAACTTTCTCACTTGGGGTTAAATGTTTTAAATCTATTGACGCAACCCTCGTACCAGTACCCGGAGAAAAATGGTAGAACTGAACTTCAGCATTATTAGTTCTTTCTAGCCTAAAATAATGCTCACCAGAGGGAGTGTGAAAAATTATTCCTCCGGGAACTATTGGGTCGAATAAGTCATTTTCCGTTACATATTCAAAAGACATAGTACCTTTTGGCCTTTTGATGGCTTCACGAATTTGCTCTAATATTTGTGGCGATAAATTCTTCATAAGTTTTCTTTTTTCTCAAATTTGGTAAAGAAAAACTAAACCTAAATCGTAACGATGGGATAGTATAATGTAATTCCCAATCGAAAATTTCATTTCAATCCTAAAATCCTATTGTAAAACTCATACTTTCTTACTTGATATTCTTTATAAGATAAATCTTTAGCTTCTAATTTAATCTTTTCGTATTCTTTCAGTAAATCAGGATTATCCCTTAACAGATTAAATACTTGGATTTGGGCTTTCGTAGTATCAGCAGTTGGGTCTGTTAGCCAAACGCTCACGCTGAAGCCATCCCTTTCAAAGTCCCAGCCGGTAGAGTTTTTACCGTATCTGCCCGGCTCTCCAAACAGCTTCTTAAAATTACCTAAATGCTTTAGCTGCTCGGACTTCACGCAGAGAGCGCTTATATCAATATCCTCTTGACCAGCAATTTTTAGCGGCAGAGAGCCTAATAAAATAACCTCTAAATCAGGCTCAGTGGATTTAATGTCCGCAATTATCCGATTGGCAATATCGAGTCCTTTAGAATTCCACGGCCTAACAACCACCCTTTTATTGTCAGGTATTGTTGCGAGATATTTGATTTGCCCTTCGGTAAGCATATAACCACCATCTTACTAAAAAGTCGCCCTCAAAAAAACACGAAGCCCCGGACACGGGTGCTCCGTGCCGGGGCGGATAACACAGGGGGGGTCAGTCAAGCGGGAAAACCTTGTTAGCCTTGTAGCCGAAGCTACCAAGGAGAACTGAAACCGAGAACTCGACACACGGCTGGTTGCAGTCGCGCACCAGTACGTCTGTGATGGCATCGGAGATGCCTTCGGCAATCACGTCGACTTGTTCAACCCGAGCCGGAAATGAATGAGCAAGGATGATGACCTCGAAATCCTTGACCATCTCATCGTGCCTGCCCTTGCGAAGAAATGAGATCGAGAAATCAGAGGCATCCAGGGGCCATTCTTCGACGCTAAGGAGCCGAGCAGCAGTGGAGCTAATAGCCCATTTTAGGTTCTCGATCAGGAGTTTATCGTCCTTACCGATCGTACCTTCAGCATCATATTTGACCAACACAGGCGGCATGCGGCTCTCCTTTCACAATGTGCTATTGATAACCGCTTCTCATCCAGACCAAAAACAGCGGATACTAAGTCTAATATCATCAACTCGTAATTTTATCAATGATGCGTAGTTAAAACACACTTGCCCTAGGTTTTAACCTAGGTTAAA
>JAUYKE010000024.1 GCA_030700125.1 Candidatus Colwelliibacteriota bacterium | reverse complement strand
ATCCTCTCGTCACCAAAAATATCAATGAGATCATCAAGCTTATCCAAAAATTATTGATCAAAAAGATTGCCTACGAGAGCAAAGACGGCTCAATTTATTTTGATATTTCAAAGTCAAGTAAATATGGCAGGCTCACTCGCTTGAATAAAATTGCTTTAAAAACCGGCACCCGGGTCTCTGCCGACGAATACGAGAAAGGAGAGGCCGGAGATTTCGTGCTTTGGAAAGCCAAAAAACCAGGCGAGCCATTTTGGAGAAGTCCCTTCGGGGATGGGAGACCCGGTTGGCACATTGAATGCTCCGCCTTAAGCGCAAAATATTTCGGCGTTACTTTCGACATTCATACCGGTGGCGTAGATCTTATCTTCCCGCACCATGAAAATGAAATTGCCCAGTCGGAAGCGGCCACCGGCAAAAAATTCGTAAACTATTGGGTTCATGGAGAACATCTTTTGGTTAATAAGAAAAAAATGTCCAAGTCGCTTGGCAATTTTTATACTCTCGATGACCTCAAGAAAAAAGAATTTAACCCCTTAAGCTTCCGCTATTTGGTTTTAACTACCCACTATCGTTCGAAATTGAACTTTACCTGGAAGGGGATTGCCTCGGCTGCGAATGGGATCCATGCCCTTTATCATGAGGTTGCCTTTCTCAAGTTCCTTGAGAAGAAAATCGCAAATTCCAAATCGCAAATTCCAAACAAATTACAAACCGTGAAATTAAGAGATTATAGCGAACAATTTATAGCCGCGATTAACGATGACCTGAACACCTCCAAAGCGCTAGCGGCGGTGTGGGACTTAATCGGCAGTAAAGAAATTCGTCCTCTAAATAAGCTCGCCCTGCTTTTTAAATTTGACGAGGTTCTGGGGTTAAAACTTAAAGAGGCAGTCAAATTCTCTCGACCACCGGCAAAAGTGGGTAATTTAGTTAAAGAACGCGAGAAATACCGAGCTAATAAACAGTTTGTTCAGGCCGACCGTTTGAGAAAAAGAGTGGAAGCCTTAGGATATATGATAGAAGACACTACTTACGGACCTTTCGTATGGCAAGACAAAGTAAAGAGCTAAGAATTCCACCCCAGGATATAGAAGCAGAGCAGTCGGTTCTGGGCGCTTTGATGATTGATCAGACGGCAATCGGTTCGGTTACTGATTTGCTTATCCCGTATGATTTTTATAAGAAGGCCCACTCTATTATTTTTGAAGCATTCCTGCGACTTTGGGAGGGGAGAGAGCCGATTGATATTTTAAGCACGACTACCGAACTGAAACGCGTGAACCTCCTCCAAGAGGTTGGTGGCGTCGGCTACCTAACCGAGTTGGTAAACTCGGTCCCCACCGCAACGCATGTTGAGCACTATGCCAAGATTGTTAAAGAAAAGAGCATTCTGCGGGATCTAATTAACGCTTCGGGGGAGATCGCTGAAAATGCTTTTGAATCGGCCGAAGAGCTGGATGACCTTTTGGATAGGGTGGAGCAGAAAATCTTTTCTATCTCCCAAAAATCGATTGTCCGGAATTTCCTTCCCATTCGAGAGGATTTAAAGGAGGCATATGAAAGAATTGAGCGGCTCCATCATGGCGAAGGGGAGCGGCTAAGAGGAGTTCCCACCGGGTTTACTGTTTTGGACGATATACTCTCGGGGCTTCAACGCTCCGATTTTATCGTTGTCGGCGCCCGCCCCTCTTACGGAAAAACCGCTTTTGTTTTGGATATCGCAAGGCACGTAGGGGTAGAAGTCGGGGCTCCGGTAGGAATCTTTTCTTTGGAGATGAGTCGTGAGCAGGTTACTGATCGGATAATTGCGGCCGAAGCCCAAGTTGATCTCTGGAAGCTAAGAACCGGTCGGCTAAAAGATGAGGGTGAATTTGAAATGATCCAAGCCGCTCTTGACCGGCTCCACAAAGCGCCACTATTTATTGAAGACAATCCCTCGCCGACTGTAATTCAGATTAGGTCTATGGCTCGCCGCCTCCAAGCCGAGCAGGGCCAATTGGCTCTTTTGGTGGTTGACTACCTCCAGCTCATTCAACCAAGAAAAAATTACGACAGCATGGTCCAGCAAGTGACCGAAATCTCCCGCGGCCTGAAAAGTTTAGCCAGAGAATTAAGCATCCCGCTTCTAGTCGTTTCTCAATTGTCTCGAGCCGTAGATCAGCGGGAAATAAAGATTCCTCGCCTTTCCGATTTGCGTGAGAGCGGAAGCATTGAGCAAGACGCCGATGTGGTGCTCTTCGTTGCCCCTAAAGGAAAAAATAGGATTGACACTCCGCCCGAAGAAGAAAATGTGACTGATATCATTATTGCTAAGCACCGAAACGGTCCCATTGGAAGCGTCTCTCTCTACTTCGATAAACAGAAAGTAAGTTTCAATAACCTGGAGAAAAAATATGAAGGTGCCGCCACCACTTAGTAAGTTTGTTGAAATTTTTTCCGCTCTCCCCGGTATTGGTCCTCGCCAAGCGATTCGTCTGGCTTTTTTCTTTGTCGAGCAAGGGGTAGCTTTTGAAAACGAGGTTGCTAAGACCATTCTTGCCCTAAAGGGGATCAAAACTTGCCGCCAGTGTTTTTATATTCATCAGAATGAGAGTGGTCTTTGTAATATCTGTAGTGATAAAAATAGAAACCAAAATTTGATTGCCATTGTTGAGAAAGAGACGGACTTAATGTCTATTGAAAACATCGGCCAGTTTAGCGGTCGGTATTTGATTCTTGGCGATCTTAAAAAAACAGGCGTACTGGAGACCGGACAGAAATTAAGATTGAATAGTTTAAAGGATTGGATTCGAAAGGAACAAGACGGCAAGATTGAAGAAATCATCGTGGCTCTGAATCCCAGTCTTCAAGGGGAGTTAATGACCAATCTAATCGCTGAAGAATTTAAGGGATTAACCGGAAAGATAAGCCGTCTCGGCCGCGGCATTCCCTCCGGCGGCGAGATAGAATTCGCCGACGAAGAAACTCTTGGCAGCGCCCTCAAAAGGAGAGAGTAGGCCTTGACGCTTCTCCTCGGTTCTATTAGATTTCGCAGTGCCGAGTAGTTGTTTATGACTAATAAGGAAAAGAAGGAAGAACAAAAACTCATTGGTGAGGTTGATGAGGCGGTAGAACTAAAAAAAGAAATAGAGAAGCTAGCCAAGGAAAGAGACGAGTATCTGGATGGCTGGCGGAGAGCCAAAGCCG
>JAUYKE010000021.1 GCA_030700125.1 Candidatus Colwelliibacteriota bacterium | reverse complement strand
AAGTCTTACAAGCGTCCTTTTTACGGCCATTTTCAGCTTCCTTGAATTTCTTACTTTAATGGCCTTCGCCGCAATGCTCTTTATAAGATATATTGCTCTCTCTATTTTGATTATTCTCCTGCCGATCGCCTGGATTACCTGGATTTTCCCCAACTTAAAAATTCCTGGAGGTCATCCGTGGACGGTTTGGTGGGAAAACTTCACTCGCTGGCTCTTATTTGCACCCTTTGCCATGTTCTTTTTTTATCTTGCTGTCGGACTAGCCAATACAAGGGGCTTTATTTCGTCTACTAACGAAAATTTTGGCGGTTATCTTGGAGGAGGGATATTAATTATTGGACTCCTTTTAGGGGGATTGATTGTTTCAAATAAAATGGGGATCTCCGGCGGCGCTATGGCTTTGGGGGCGGTAGCGAAAATGAGGGGATGGGCCCAGGTTCAAGCGAAAGAGCTGGGGCTCAAGTACGGTTACGGCGCCTATAAGGGAGTACGGGGCGATGAGGCGGCTAAACGACTACAAACAGTTGGGGCGAAGAGAGGGACGTTCGGCAAGCTTGCAACCGGATGGATTAGGGCTGCTGGAAGAGAGACCACGAGAACCGCCACTGGAGCCGAGCGAACAAGACAAGAATTTTTGAAAAAGAAATTTGAAGGGCTGGCTCCTTTTCAGGTTGCTGACATGTATGAGGGATTAAATGATGAAGAAAAAATGGCGGCGGTCCAGCATATGGTTGATAAGGGATATCAATGGGAGCTGCCCGAAGAGTGGACCAAGGATTTAGCTAGATGGCAACGAGAGAACTTGTTTAATAAAAGAGGGCGGAAAAAACTTGAACTTGATGCTTTTGATAAGGGGTATTCTGCTGAAGTATTGACTGCCATGGAGGACGAAGAGGCTATTACTGCAATAAAAGACATGCCGCAGAGAAGAATGGAGGCGGAGAAAAGGCACTTCTCAGCCGAGGACTTGGCAAAAGGGCTAGACGACAAAGCCCTGCAAGCCAGGACAGGGGCTGCTATGGAAAAAACTATTAAGATCCTTGGCCATAAAGGGATTCCCAGTATTGATCCCCGAATTATCTCTGGGGAATCGTACGGATTCGGGATTAGGGATCCTAAAACTAAAAAGCTAGCAATAACTCCTATCGGCGAGCGATATCGAAACCTTTATGCGGACAGTGTATTGGAGCATATGCCAACTGCCGCAGCTGCTCTTTACGGCCGCACTCGCGGCAACGGAGCTGCTTTTATGGTTGAGAAAACTGAAGAGTGGTTGAAGAGATGGGATGAGGATTATCTAATCCCCAAGCTCTCCGAAATAGCCGCCCAGGAAGGGAAAACTGAAGACGAAGTTAGAGAAATGATCCGGACCGCAGATCAAAAAGAGAAGATAAAGTGGGTCGACGCCAACTGGGATAAAAGGAAGGCTAACCTGGCTGCTACCCAGCTAGGGGCATATATGCAAACGGGTAGGCGTGCCTTGTTCTTTCCTACCGTTGGAGGTGGTGAGGCGCCTGCTCCCCCAGCGTAGTTAATCTTTTAATTAAAAATGATCAAAATAACTAGCCAGGAATTTGTTAAAAGATATGACGCTCTCCCCGAGAGTTTCCGCGAGGAATTTCTTTCGGATGAGAATGTGAATATGCTTTGGACTATTGGAGAAGCGCACCATTTAAGCGGGGAACGAATCCAAAGAATCTCAGGCGTAGTTGGATATGCCGTTTTGGGCCTAGTCCACTTGGAGGATATTTCAAAAGAGATTGCGATAGAAGCCGGAGTTGATAAAAGATTAGCAGACGAGTTGGCTAGAGAAATCAAGTTAAAGATTTTGAATCCAATTATTCCGCAGCTGCAGCAGCTTTATCATTATGGTCCAACGAGCTTATCACAAGCGGCTCCGCCGCAGGCGGAAATTATGAGGCCTTCATTTGCGCCGCCGGTTAGCAGTGATCAGCCATTCATCCTTCACGAAGAGCCCGACCTTCGCCAAGGCTTCGGCGGGCAAGCAGAGAACGAACAGGTAAGGCCGCGGGAAGAGACGCTTGTAAGACCAACGTTCTACGAAGAGACGAGCGACAAGAGGCAAGAGGCAAGAGTTGAGGGGCCTGCGGCGGCAAGGCTAGAGATCGGCGGTATTGGAGAGATAAATCCGCCAACTGGCGGAGAACCGCGAGTAGGAAAAACCGAAACGGAGAAAGTAAGAGTGGTCCACTACTCCGGGCCTCAGACACAGATCGACCCGTTCAGTCCAGGAACAAGTGACAAGCAACAAGGGACAAGATCAGCAGAACCGCCGAAAGATATCCACCCGGAAAATATAGTCGACTTAAAAGATTTACCCCGTTAGATGCGCAAGCCCCGTGAGATGCATGGCTATCTCACTGGGGCGAGCTATCTAACTGGGGTTTACCGACCTTGTTAGAGAAGAAAATTATGTATTACGTCTATGCGCTTCGAAGCCTAAAAGATAATAAATTTTACGTGGGTAGCACTAAAGATCTAGAAAACCGCCTATCGCAGCACGAACGAGGTCAAGTCCCGTCAACCAAGAATAGAAGACCCCTAAAATTTATCTATTGCGAAATTAGTAATAGTATTAAGGATGCCACGCATCGAGAGAAATATCTGAAGACAGCGTGGGGTAAAAGGTATTTGAGAGAGCGGGTGAAAAATGATAAGAACAATGGCCCCATTAGATAGAGCTTCGCTCATCAAACGGGGTGCTCATTTTTATGATTATTCGCTTCGCTCATAAATAAAAATGGCGCAATTTCAAGTTCCCCAATTCATTGAAACAGAAGACAAGATTGTTGGTCCCCTAACGTGGAAGCAATTTACTTACATTGGCGCGGCAGGCGGCGTCTCCGTGCTTCTCTTTCTCATCCTCACTCCCCTCATCTGGTTTATGTTGACTCTTGTTGTAGCTGCCGTTGCCATTCCTCTGGCTTTTGTATCTGTCAACGGCCGGCCGATGATTGTTTTTCTCCGTGCCCTTTTCGACAATATTTGGCGTCCAAAGGTTTATGTTTTTCAGCCGAGAACTTCCCGGGAAGAGACGCAATCATCCGCCATGCCAGCGAAATTGGTGAAAGAGCGGCAGGGCCTGCCTTTGGGGATCGCCTCCGGAATTCCGAGGATAGAAGGGCTAAAGGGGCTGAGGCAATGGCTCCAAACATCTAAAACCGCTCTGCCGAAGAGAGAAAAACCGCTTATAAGAAATTTAGCCGGTTCCGAAAAGCAGTTCAAGGAACGTTATGAGGTTATTCGTCGCTTAACCGGAGAGAAAGAAGTAGCTCGGAGGATAGATTACCGATGAAAATTTGCAATTTTGCAATTTACAATTTTCATTGATTTTTCAATGTTCCAATGACTCAAACGGTTTGAAAATTGATTCATTGATGCTTGATTGTAAATTGAAAACTGGAAATTGAAAATTCGTATATAATTAACTTATGCCGGCTCAAACAGCAAAAACTCAGCAGGTCGTTGCCGTTAAAGACGTAAAAAACGGGGTGGTGGTTTTAAAAAGCGGCTCCTTGAGGAAAGTTGTTTTTGTCGAAGGCATTAATTTTGACCTTAAGTCGGAGGAGGAGCAACAGTTAATTATCAATACCTACCAGAGCTTTTTAAATTCCCTCGACTTTTCAGTCCAGATAAACCTCCACTCCCGTAAATTAAATGCTGAAGAATATCTAGGAAACCTTGAAAAGCAAAGAGACGCCGAGACAAACGATCTCTTAAAAACTCAGCTCGGGGAATATATCGAGTTCGTAAAATCTTTTGTCGGAGAGAACGCCATTATGGCCAAAAGTTTTTTCGTCGTTATCCCCTACGACCCGGTTAGTGTTCCCGGCGTCGGCCAGGCCAAGCCTATCATTGGAAAAATATTCGGCGGCAAGAAGCCGGAAGAAGCTGAGCCGACAACCAATATCGCTGGAGAAATTAATCCCACTCATTTAGAGCAGCTGGAGCTCCGGGCCAATCAAGTAATCGATAATCTTCGCCGTATTGGTCTCCGTGCCGTAGCCTTGAATGACGACGAGCTCCTAGAGCTTTATTTCAACTCCTATAATCCGGTTTCGGTTGAGAAGCGGGGTGAAGTAATTGCCCGCCAAGGAACAGACGGCGTAGCCGAAGTTGAAAATGTTGTGGCCCCGGCGGCGCTTGAGGTCAACCCAACTTATCTAAAAATCGGGGATAAATACGCCAAAACTCTTTTTGTTTTCGGTTATCCCCGTTACCTTTCAACCGGCTGGTTTTCTCCCGTCATTAACCTTCCCGAATTAGTTGATATCTCAATTTTTATCCATCCGGTTGATACCGGCATTGCGATGAGAAGTTTGAGAAAGAAGTCGGCTCAAATTGAGTCTCAAGTTATGTCTGCCCAAGAGAAGGGGTTGGTAAGAAACCCCCTACTCGAGACCGCCCTCCGAGACGTCGAGAGTCTCCGCGAATCACTTCAAACCGCTGAAGAAAAACTCTTCAAAGTTGGGGTTTACATCACCGTCTATGCTGACTCGGAAAAAGAATTAAAAAAATTAGAAACCGATATTACTAATACCCTGGATGCCAAACTAATTAATTTAAAACCGGCCAACTATGAACAGTTGAAAGGATTTAGCTCAACTATGCCAGTTAATATTGATGAGCTTAAAATCCACACCCCCCTAAATTCCAGCCCCCTTTCTTCCTTCTTTCCTTTCATTGCTCTCGATCTCACCTCGGATGAAGGGGTAATGTACGGCGTTAATCGCCACAATAACACTCTCATTATTTTTGACCGTTTCTCCTTGGAAAATGCCAATACTGTCATTTTCGGTAAGGCCGGCTCCGGTAAATCTTATGCCGCCAAGCTTGAGGTTATTCGTTCCATGATGTTCGGTTCAGAAGTAATAGTGGTTGATCCGGAAAATGAATACGAAACTCTTGCTCGGGCGGTTGGCGGAAGTTACTTCAAAATCTCTCTTGACTCTAAAAGCACTATTAACCCTTTTGACATTTCGGTGGTCCCGGCAGACGAAACGCCCGCCGAGACTTTAAAATCGCACATCGCTGACTTAACTGGGCTTGTTAAACTGATGCTCGGTAAAATCAAGCCGGAAGAAGAAGCCCTCCTTGATCAGGCAATTACCCAAACCTTTGCCTCCCGTGATATTACTCCTGAATCAGGTTTTGAGGGCAAGACCCCTCCCCTCCTTGAAGACTTAGAAAACGTTCTCCGCAGCACCCGGGAAGGCGAAGGCATGGCCAGCCGTCTTTATCGCTTTACCAAGGGCACCTATTCCGGTTTTGCCAATAAACCTACTAGTATTGACATTAACAACCGCCTCGTTGTTTTTTCGGTTCGCGACTTAGAAGAAGAAATGCGGCCGATCGCGATGTATGTCATCTTAAACTTTATCTGGGGCTTAGTTCGAGCCAAATTAAAGAAGCGCATTATGGTGGTTGATGAGGCCTGGTGGATGTTAAAAAACGCCGATAGCGCCGCGTTCCTTTTTCGGCTGGCTAAGCGCGCGAGAAAATATTACCTGGGCATTACGGCCATTACTCAAGATGCAGAGGATTTCTTAAGTTCTCCCTACGGCCGGCCTATTATCACAAATTCTTCACTTCAACTCCTCCTCAAACAATCTCCGACGGCGATTGATCTAGTCGTCAAGGCTTTCGGTCTAACCGATGTTGAAAAAAATTATCTTCTTGAAGCAGATGTCGGCCAGGGACTCTTTATCGCCGGCTTCCAGCAGCATGTTGCCATTCAAGTTATCGCTTCCTACTTTGAGCATCAACTTATTACTACCAACCCGGAAGAGCTTGTGGCTCTCGAGGAACAACTCAAAGCACGGGAAGAATAAGCTTCCTTTTTAGCTTTTAAAGAATGGCGGAGGAAAGAGAAGAGGAAAAAGGAAAAGTTTCCCTGGTTGAGGGAATCATAATGTTTATGATTGTCGCGACCGCGGATATTATTGAAATTATCCTTACTTTCTTCGGTTTAAATCCTCTAAGTATCATTATTGATGTCCCGGTTGCTTTTACCATCCAGTTTTGGCTCTGGATGAAGGGTTCTAAGTGGACTTGGGCCTTAGCCGGCAATTTGATTGAATTTATCCCTTACGTTGATTTCCTTCCGATAAGAACCATTACTCTTTTACTTACAATTTATCTTAGTAATCACTCCAAGGCCGCGAAGTTAGCCTCTGCCGGCCGCGGCAGGATAGCCCTCCCAAGATTTTTGAGAGGCGAAAATGGCGAGGAGGAATAAAATTTAAATCGGCCTGACTATAACGTAGCGAGTAATTGTGCCGGTGCTCTCGGTCGTTACATCCGGCCGCATGGCAAGCTCGGTATGTATCAGCCGTCTTTCGTACGCGTTCATTGCCGGCAAAGACACCTCTTCTCCGGTCAGGGCGGCTTTTCTTGCCGCTGCTTTAGCCAATTTAACAATTAGCTCCTCTCGCTCTCGTCGGTAATTATTAATATCAACTATTACCGGCTCGTGATTAACCTGCTTGGCCATTAGCCGCACAATCCGATCAAGATTTGAGACTAGCGCCGGCAGGTGTTTATCCCTAACCAGGGTGTCATTAATCACAATCGAGATCTTCCTGAAGGCGCTGTCCGGCTCTACTCGAAAGTCGTTAAAGCCCATCAATTCAACCATTTTCGTAATTTTTAGGTGGAGTTCCTGCATGCCAATTTTATCCTTTAGCGAGACTAGTGCGGCTAGCTCGGTTCACAATAATCTGCTGTATTATAGAGAAAACCGTCGTCGTAAGCCAGTAGAGTCCAATTGCCGCCGGAAACTTAAAGAGGGCTACGAAAATAATAGCCGGAAGGGCATAAACCATCATGATTTTCATTGGCGGAGTGCTTGCCGCCGTTAAAGCCAACCTCCCCTGAAAATATTGAGAGAGAGCGGCGAGAATCGCCAAAACCGGACTCGCTTGCCTTAAATCAATTAAGTTAAAAAATGTTTGATTAAGTTCGCCCGGGTGTGGGGTAAATGAATAAAGCCACGGCTCTATCGTTTGCGTAAAATCGCTGATAAAAATTACGTAAAGCGCTAAAAAAACAGGCATCTGGACAAGTAGCGACAAAAACGGGGCGAGGGGATTAAGTTTGTGATGCTTAAACAACTCAAGAGTTGCCTTGGTTTGGGCCTCTCGGTTGGCTTTATGTTTATCTTTGATTTTTAAGAGTTCCGGGCGCAGTTCCTGAACTAGACGCTGATGTCTAATTGCCTGGTGAAAAAGCGGATAAATAATCAATCTCACAAGGACCGTCAATAAGATTATAGCGAGTCCTAGATCTTGGAGCGCCACTGTGCTGTAAAGCCAAACCAAGCCATTCAGCAGTGGCTCGTAAAAAAGTTCTCTAAAGAAAAAAGTTTCTCTAAATAGGTTTTGAAGAAAGGCGACTCCGTTCATTTTATGGTGAGCTTGTCGAATCCATTAATTAATCTCTCTTTAATTAAATTTAATTCTCTAAATAATTTTTCTTCCTCGTCTGCGTCAAGCTTAATCGGCTTTATAAGAACTAGCAAATCCATATGCCCCGCGGAGCCCGTAGGGCGAAGTGGGGCGCCCGTCCCAACCGAAAACAAAGCGCTTTCCCCAAAAGAATCAAAAACTTTCCGGCGCAGCCGATTTCTTTGGGTTGCATAAGACGCCGATTTTTTAGTGATAATGAGTCCTATCCGGTTATAAGAAAGGTGGTTAGGAGAGGTCTTAAGTGTAAAGAGTCGTCCTCGATATAGAATTTTTACTCGCGCGGGGAAAGTGTTAACGGGTAACCGAAGCTTTTTAGCCAACATCCGTTAGACCGTCAGCTTCTTCCTCCCTTTAAGGAGCCTTCTTTTTAAAACTGCCCTCCCGCCGGGCGTTTTCTTCCGCGCTAAATAGCCGTGGGTTCTGGCTCTTTTTCTTTTTTTCGGCTGATAAGTTCTTTTCGGCATTATTTAACAATCAAATAATAAAAGTTAATTGTCAACTTGACCTCGCGAAGCAGTTCCCCACAATTAACTAACAGCTTACTATGAAAACACCTTTTTGCTTAAAGACGGAGGATTCATTAAGATGTGAGACATGACGAACGAGGAACTTTGGCAGACAGTTTTATCTGAACTCGAACTTCAGATCTCACGCCCCAACTTTCTTACCTGGCTAAAAAATAGTCGCCTCGTGGAAAAGACGGAGGGCACCTCGCTCATCGCTCTCCCGAACAACTTTGCCAGAGAGTGGGTAGAGCTTAAATATCATAAATTAATTCTCGGTTCTATCAGAAACTTAGACGGCTCAACTAAAAAGGTGGAATACGTTGTCGAAGGCGCGCTCATCAAGAGGAGTGAGCGCCGCTCCGTAACCCTTAAGCCCGCCACTGAAGGTCAACTTTCCTTCCAAGAAATGAAAGTCGACCCGATTACCAACCTTAATCCGCGCTACACTCTGGATTCTTTTGTTGTTGGATCATTCAATGAGTTCGCCCACTCGGCTACTAGCGCCGTCATCCAAAAAGTCGGCGTCAAATATAATCCTCTTTTTATCTACGGTGGTGTCGGTTTAGGAAAAACCCACCTTATTCAAGCGGCCGGCAATGAAATTAAAAATGTCTACAAAAACGCTGTGAGGGTTCGTTATGTCACCTCCGAGAAATTCACCAGCGACGTTGTCTCGGCAATTCGCAACCGGCGCATGGAAGACGTGAAAAAGAATTATCGCGATGTTGATGTTTTAATAATTGACGACATCCAGTTTATCGGCGGAAAGCCGGCAACGGAGGAAGAATTTTTCCACACTTTTAACACTCTCCACGAAAACAGCAAGCAAGTTATTATCTCCTCGGATCGGCCGCCAAAAGCCATCCCCACCCTTGAAGGACGACTTCGCTCTCGCTTTGAAGGTGGAATGATTGTTGATATTTCCTTCCCCGACTATGAAACGCGGCTGGCTATCATTAAAACCAAGCTTCAAGAACGGACGGCTTCTTTGGAGGATAAAATTATTGATTTAATCGCCAGAAAGGCCCAGCGGAACATCCGCGAGATTGAAGGTATCTTAAATAAGCTTATTTTTCATCAATCAACCTATAAACAGGCTCTTAACCTTAGCATGGCCGACAAAATTATTACCGAGGTAACCGAGCAGTCAGTCACTAAAGCCAGCCCCAGCCAGATTCTTAAAGCCGTTGCCGGCTTCTTTGAGATTTCCCCCACTGATCTCGTCGGCCGGGCAAGAAACAAGGAATTTGTCGAACCAAGGCAGATCACCATGTATCTTTTCAGGGAAATGCTCAAAATGTCCTATCCCGACATTGCCAACAAAGTCGGTAAGAGAGATCACACCACCGCGATCTACGCTTATAAAAAAATTAACGAGATTGCTGCCAGAAATCCCGACCTAAGCCAGAAGCTTTTGATGATTAAAGAGACTGTGAATAAACCAGGGTAGTGTTGTTGATAGATTTGCGGTAACCCCAGGTTAACTAAATAATCTTTACAGGTTATCAAGAAGAAGCTAACTAATAGAAGCAAGAATTATGAAGAATGAATTATGCATAAAAACCTTTTTAACCCTCGCGCTCTTCATGCTTCACGATTCATGATTCAGCCCGGTTATCCACAAATTAACACCCTCAACAACAACAAGTTTAATTAATATAGTAATTAATAGTGAAATTAATAATCTTAAGAGATAATCTAAAACTGGGGCTGGATACCGTTGCCCGAGCCGTTGGCCAAAACCTTAACCTACCAATTCTTGGGAATGTTTTGATTAGCACCGAGGGCAACCAGATTAGATTGGCGGCCACCAACTTGGAGCTCGCCATCACTAAAATTATTTCAGGAAAGGTTGTTGAGGAAGGTAGCGTTACGGCACCACACCAAATTCTGGCCAGCATTGTTACAAACAGCACCAGCGAGCGGATTAATATTGAAACCACCAAGCAAGGAAACCTTATTTTGAAGGGCGACAACTACGAATCTAATATCCAATCATCTGGGCCCGAGGAGTTCCCGGTTATCTCCGGGGTCAGCGAGAGAAAAGAAGCTGTTTCAGTGGACTCTGCAGTTCTTCGCGAGGGGCTGACTCGGGCCGTTATCGCAAGCGAGGCCTCCGACTTAAGGCCGGAAATAAGCGGCGTTCTTCTCCTGGGGGAAATAAACGTATTGAAACTTGTCGCTACCGATAGCTTTCGCTTAGCCGAAGTTAGAATTAGCGGTCAGCAGTTTAAAAACAATCTAGGAGAGGGATTTAAATTTACCATCCCTTTGAAAACAGCTCAGGAGTTAACAAGAATTCTCAAGGACGAGGGGAAAGCGTCTTTTTACACCGAAAAGAACCAGTTTCTTTTTAAAACCGAGGACACCACCCTTACCTCTCGGCTCATTGAAGGATCTTTCCCGGACTACGAAGCCATTATTCCGAAGGAAATTGACACAGAAGTTCTCGTTAGCCGCAATGAGCTCTCTCAAGCGCTGAAGCTTTCGGGCGCTTTTGCGAGCCGCACCCACGACGTGAGACTAAAACTAAAAGATAAAAAAGTTCTGGAAATTTATTCAAGCGATAACGCTGTTGGTGAGAATAACTACCTAATCCCGGCTAAAATAAACGGCCCGGAAACGGAAGCTGTTTTCAATTGGCGCTACCTCCTGGACGGCCTCAAGGGCGGCTCGACTGAGCAGGTGTTCTTAGGACTAAACGGCAGTGAACGCCCCGCCGTTATCAAAAACCCCGAAGACGAATCTTACCTGTATATTTTAATGCCAATCAAGGCCTAGCAGCCCCTACTCCGTAAAGAGCACTAACTCTTCCTCCGCCCTTACCCCCGCCTCATCCTCCACTCTTATCACTAAAAGATTTTGAGAATCTAAGTTATTAACGGACAAAGTTCTTTTGTAATTTAATTCCTTGTCTGAACCAGCTCTTTTATCAACCAGCCTATCATTCAAATAGATCTCCACTTTGTTTATCGGATTAAGAGATCTGGCTTTAAACTCCAGTTTAATGGAGCGATCTACAAAGGCGCCATTTTGAGGAGAAGAAATCTCAATTGAAATTGGGTTACTCCCATCAGTTGGGGTAGTTGAAGTTGTTGAACCGTTCTCCTCGGAACCAAAGCGACTTAGGTCAACCACATTATTCTGGAGCCAGCTTGTGATACTGGCTTCCCATTGGCTCGACTGGGCTTCTCCTCCGCGACCGAGATAGTAGAGAAGATCGTGATAGCCGTCGGAGAGCTCGCCGCGCAGAATCGGGTTGTCGGCAGGAGCCGGAGCGGGAGAGTTGAAGGCGGCATAGGGACGCTTGGGCACCGCTTGCGCCATAAATTCATGCCAAATCGGAAGAGCGGCCAAGATGCTCGACCCCTCGTGAGTAGTAGCTTGGTTGTTGTTGCCCACCCAAACTGCGCCTACTAGATTCGGAGTGTAGCCGAAAGTCCAAGCATCAACATAGTTGTCAGTCGTCCCGGTCTTCATCGCTACCTCGTAGCCCGGCACCTGGGTCAGCCCAAAGCTTGCGGAGTAGAGGGGTGAGCGGAGCTCTCCACTAGAGAGAATTTTATTAATAAGCCGTGGATACTGAGGATCAACTACTACTTCTTCCTTATCCTTATATTCTTCCAACACTTTCCCTCCCGCATCCTCGATCTTTAATATTCCTGTCGGCTTGTGATAGAAACCCTCCGTAGCCAAAACAGAGTAAGCTCCTAAGAGTTCAATTAATTTGATCTCCCCGCCACCTAAGACCAGAGACAGGCCATAGCGTCGGGGATCAGTAAGCGTGGTCACGCCAAAGCGTTTCGCGGTTTCAATAGCATTATTCACCCCAGCTACATAAAGCACTTTAACCGCCGGAACGTTAATTGATTGAGCTAAGGCCTCCTTAAGTTTCACTGGGCCCCTGAAACGACGATCAAAATTTTGCGGGTGGTAGCAGTTTCCCTCGCCAATGGAATAGTTAGGAATTGCCGGGCAGCCGGTATTAAATTCGGTTGGGGTGTCCCAGACAAGAGTGTCGGGGGTAAGACCATTCTGGAAGGCCGTTAGATAAACAAATGGTTTAAAAGCAGACCCCGGCTGTCTTAACCCCTGGGTCGCTACATTAAAGTTTCCCTCAAAGCGGCAAGTTTTTCCTTCAACGCAACCTTCCGGCTCCGGTTTACCATAATAATCTTTAGACCCTACCATTGCCAAGATTTGCCCCGTTTGAGGATCCATTGCCATAAAGGCCCCGTTGCTGCCGGAGTTGCGTTTGGTGTTTTTTTCCGCTCCTTTTCTAACTGCTTCCTCCGCTATTTGCTGGAGCTCCCAATCAAGGGTGGTGATTATTTTTAAGTGTCCTGCTTGGATCACTTCCTCGCCGTATTTCTCAATGAGATATTCCTGGATGTAATTTACGAAGTGGGGCGCTTTTATCACTCCTGCCGGCTGGTCAGCGAATTTGATTTCTTCTTTGAGGGCGGCGCTAAGTTGCCCCTCATCTATATAGCCCTGTGACTCCATCCTTTTTAAAACCGAGTTTTTCCGCTCCAGTAATTCGTTTTTATGATCCCCCCAGGGAGAATAATAGGTGGGAGCTTGAGGCAGAGCCGCTATGAGCGCCGCCTCTGCCAGGGTTAATTCTTTCGCCGGTTTATTGAAAAATGCCTGAGACGCCGATTCAACCCCATAATAATTGCGGCCGTAAGGGATATGATTTAGATAGAGATCGAGAACCTCATCCTTGTTGTAATACTGCTCCAGCCGTATCGCTAAGATAAGCTCCTTAATTTTCCGAGTTATTGTTTTCTCCGGCGTGAGAAACGCGTTTCTCGCCAACTGCTGGGTGATAGTTGATCCGCCTTGCGCCAACTCACCCCGCGCAATATTCACCGTGAACGCCCGCAGAACTCCTTTCCACTCAAAAGCGCCGTGACTGTAAAAAGAAGCGTCTTCAATCGCGAGCGTCGCCTGGCGAGCATTATTTGGGATCTCTTCCCTCGGTAATATTGAACGCTGCTTATCTCCGGCCGCTTCAGAAAGGAGAATTTTACCCGTCCGGTCGTAAAGCTGGACTGACTCCGCTGCCCGTAGGATCCCGGTAATTTCTTCCGGCTTCGGCAAAGAAACAAAAACACCGACGGCGTAAAGTGTTCCGGCCAAGAAAAGCCCCGCAGAACCAATTAAAAGCTGGTTTCTTACCCTCTTGTCTTTCAGCCAATCCGACCTCATACAACCTAGTTTTATTATGTCACAGAATAAAAAACAACCGAGCACTCACTTTGAGTGCTCGGTTGTTTTTTAAAGCTCTTCTTCTTTTTCGTCCTCTTCCTCCTCTTCAGCTTTTTCTTCCTCTACCTCCTCAGTCATTCCAGCTTCTTTTTCCTCGTCAGCGGGTTTTTCCTCTTCGTCATTCCACTGATCCACAAGACGCACTTCTTTTGTTTCCAACATAGTCTAATTTTTTCTAAAAAGCGACCTTTTCGTGATTAATGCGCGCAGTATATACTAGCACTCGCCGCTGTCAATACCTCTAAAAGTCCCTTAGCAGGGCGAGAATTTCCAATGAATTTCCAATGACTCAATTTTCAAAAAAGAGAAAGACCCGCATAGCGGGTCTCTACCGATCCAAGTCATCAATGCCGGATCGGGTGGAAAGAACGAGAAAGAGGGTGGGGGGTGGCCTGGGCGGACCGGCCTCTGAACCCCCTTAGAGACGAATCCCCTTGACAGCACCTCAACGTGCCGCCCTTAACCACTTTCTTCAAAGTGGTCGAAGACGCTCCCGGAAAGCGCCTCCGAAAAGTCGCACCCGACATAGTCAGGTGGCCGCCAGATGGTAGGTAGCAGTGCTGGTACCAGGCCAAGCACGCCGAGCACTGGTAAACCCCGTGTGCTCCCGTTGATGCGACTCCTGGCAGTCGCCCGTCAGCAGCACCGAGGTTTCACCCTCGGTAGAGCAGGCCCGTACGGTCGGCCTACCCACTTTTTGCCAGCACCAGCCTAGGAGAGGAGAGTCCCTGGGAGGGGTTTTCGGCTCTCTTTTCAGCTGGCGCTGGCAGCTTTTGCAGCATCATCATACTGATGCAGCTATGAGTAGACTCCAAAAATCCACTCATAGCCACATCAGCTATTCAGTTATGAATGTTCAAGAATAACGCTAACTATATAGGATAACCCGCCTTTTGTCAGGAGGGCCGAAAAGAGCATACATAAATGGCTTCTCTCCCTTAATTAAATAAGAAGAGCTATTCGGGCGCCTAGGTGTGGCATGTGCAGCGCAGAACCCAAACCTATTTTCACAGAGAGTATCTCGGAGCGAAGCTATAAATAGGTGAAGGAGGTCATAAAGAAGTTCAGGCGCGAACATTGTTTGAATCCCGAACCGCAGTGAGGTTGAGTTTGAGAGCGCCTACGCCTTCTTTGACCGACTGAATTTCTATTTATCTTAGTGGAGAGCCTACTCTCGAGAAAATAGGTTTGGGTTTAAATGCCTAGCTCAAACGACGCCCGAATGGCAATCGCCAAAGCGTCGTGAGCGTCATCCGGCCCCGGCAGAGATTTTACCCCCAAAGTCATCGACACCACCCGAGCCAAAGTTTTCTTATCGCAATGCCCGTCTCCGGCCACAGTTCGCTTAATCTCCGTCGGATCAAACTCCAATATTGGAATTTTCAACTTCCCTAAAGTGAAAAGCATTACTCCTCGCGCTTCAGCCACTCCGAGCGCCGTCTTCTTATTCTTATCAAAGTAAAGTTTTTCTATCCCTGCAACCTTAGGGCGGTGGACTTTAATAATTTGCTCCAACCTTTTCTCTAAAAAAACCAGCCGCTCACTGGCACTCGGCTTTTTAATTTCAATCGCCCCGCAATCAATATACGACAATTTACCACCCTCTTTTTTAACGAGACCATAGCCGATCCTCGTTGTTCCGGGATCCAGCCCCAAAAAAACCGTCGGCTTTTTAATCATCAATTGCGGAATAAACCTCTTTTACGTCGTCCCTTTCTTCCAGTTTCTCAATCAAATTTTTAATTTTCTCCCGAGCTTCTTCTGACGTTTCCGGCGTAAACTTCGGTTTATAACCCTCGGCGGTTTTTTCGAATGACCAAAGCAGACTGCCGGGATTAGCCAGTTTCGCGTCATAATCTTTAAACAAGGACTTAATTTCATTCATTGTTCGATTGCGATTGTCGGTTATCGCCTCAACAAGGATTCCCAACCCCTCCGGCCCATAGGCCTCGATTAGGAGCATCTCTAAGTCGCCATACTCGGTAACGCGCTTGATCGCCCGCAGGATGTTGGCTTGAGGCATCTGGTTTTTCCGCGCCACCTCAATTGCGCCTCTTAGCGCCGAATTAAACTGCGGATCAGCGCCATCTCTAGCGGTAATTGTGATCACATTAGCCAGCTTGGAAAATAGCTTGCTCCGCTTCTCATCAGTAGTCGCCTTCTTGTGTTTAATTTGTTTCCATTTACTGTGCCCCGCCATAGTAATTTTTCTTCCCCAGCTCTATTATAAATAAGAAAAATGAAGCTTAGTAGGGACCCAATTGACCGGAAGCTGGTGCTTCTCCACGAGGAAGCGGAAGAACGTGACGCCGTTAGACGTGCGGCAAAAGAGGGCTTTCCCTATCTGGATCTTAAGAAAAAACCGATTGACGCTTCCGCCCTAGAGCTTGTCCCCGGGCCTAGTGCCCTTGAAGCGAAATTAGTTCCCTTTGCGGTGAAAGGGAAAAAGTTAACCCTGGCCCTATACTCCAGCAAACTCCCCAAAGCCCAGGAATTAATAAAATCACTAGAAGCCCGCGGTCTTAAAGTTGAAGTTTTTATCTCATCACTTAGCGGCTTGCGCGAGGCTCAGAACTACTACCCTGCGCGAACTCAATCCCCGGAGAGTGTCGTCTCGGAAACGCGCTTGGAAGAGGAGACGCTTAAAGAGTCAAGAAATAAGATTAAGAGCGTGGAGGACCTCTCCCAGCTTTTGAGTGGGCAGGATGAAACTGTTTCAGTCACTGATATTTTGAAAATAATTTTCTCCGGCGCCCTTGTTCTCAAGGTCTCTGATATTCACTTTGAGCATTCCACCCGAGACAAAGCCCTTATTCGATTCCGCCTCGACGGCATCCTGCGCGACGTCGCTCACCTCCCGCCAAAACTAGTTACCGCTATTGTTAGTCGTCTCAAGCTTCTGTCGAGATTAAAACTTAATATCACTGACGCTCCCCAAGACGGCCGCTTTACCATCCAAACGGACTCGGATCCCATTGAAGCGAGAACCTCCATTGTCCCGGCCGAGTTCGGCGAAGCAGCGGTTCTAAGAATCCTCAATCCCGAAGTGATTGCCATGAAGCTCTCCGACTTGGGACTAAGGGCGGACGACGAAGAAATAATTATGAAGGAGCTCGCGCGACCAAACGGCATGATTCTGGTTACGGGCCCCACCGGTGCCGGAAAAACTACCACTATCTACGCTTTTTTAAAAAGTATCCATACCTCAGCCGCGAAAATTGTCACTATTGAAGATCCGGTTGAATATCACCTGGAGGGAATTGAGCAAACCCAAGTGGATCCCAAAAGCGGCTATACTTTCGCCGCCGGCCTCCGTTCGATTTTAAGGCAAGACCCGGACATTATTTTGGTCGGTGAAATTAGAGATTTGGAAACGGCGGGAACCGCCATTCACGCTGCCTTGACCGGCCACTTGGTTTTCTCAACTCTCCATACTAATAATGCCGCCGGTGCCATTCCGCGGTTAATTGACCTTGGAGTAAAACCGGCAGTCATCGGCCCGGCCCTGGTGGTAGTTCTTGCCGAGCGATTGGTTCGGCGCCTTTGCCCCAGCTGCCGAAGAGAAACAGTTCCTGATAAAACTCTGCAAGAAAATATTCAGAAATTTTTGTCCAGATTGCCTAAAAGGGTTTCTCGCCGTAAGATTCCTGAGAAGCTCTACGAGCCGGTCGGATGCGGGGAATGCAGCGAGGGATACAAGGGGCAGATTGGTCTTTTCGAGGTTCTAGAGATGGGGGAAGAGCTGGATGCGCTTATTAAAAAAGAAGCCGCTGAGGGAGAAATTCGGGAGGCGGCGAAGAATGGTGGAATGGTTACAATGCAGGAAGATGGATTAATAAAGGCCTTCTCCGGGATTACGACTTTGAAAGAGGTGGAGCGGGCAACAGGGCCCCTAGAATGGTAGTAGGAGCCGAGACCTGCGGGCCTATAAGAAGGTCCTTCTCGAGGAGCGGTCCAGCCGAAGCCAAACCGTCCTTAACCTAAGAGGGGCCCCGTAACTAATATGCCCGCAGGTCTCGGTTTCTATCCTAGAAGCACTATATCATAAAACATTTTATTTGTCAATGGTAAAATCAAGTTCCCTAAAATCGCCGAAAAAGGAGGAAGTGATTGACCAAACAATCGAAACTCTGCTCCAGCCAAAAGGATGGGACGAGTACATTGGCCAGGCTAAAGTCAAGAAAAGCTTACGTATTATTCTCGAAGCCGCGAGACGCAGAGGTGAGCCGGTTGACCATCTTCTTTTTTACGGCCAAGCCGGATTGGGAAAAACCACTCTAGCTAAGTTGGTGGCATTGGAAATGGGGGCTCCCTTACGCATCACTTCCGGTCCGGCCATTGAAAAAGCCGGCGACCTGGCAGCCGTCTTAAGCCACCTGGAGGAAAACGAAATCCTCTTTATTGACGAAGCTCACCGCTTAAACCGAATAATCGAGGAAGTTCTTTATCCGGCAATGGAGTCCAGAAAGATCCACATCATTATCGGTAAAGGGCCGGGTGCGAGAACCATTTCCCTTGACCTACCCGCTTTCACTCTTGTTGCCGCCACTACTCGGGTGAATCTCCTTTCTGCCCCTCTTCGCTCTCGCTTTGGCGCCACTTTCAAGCTGGATTATTACGACGAAAAAGATATCGAGGTAATTATTAAACGTTCTGCCAATATCTTAGGAGTTAATATTGACCCTGCGGCTACCTCTGTCTTAGCGAGAGCCGCTCGCTTTACCCCCCGGACTGCTAATCGGCTCTTAAAACGCACCCGGGACTACCTTGAGGTCCACGGCGGCGAAGTTATTACCGAAGAAACGGCCCAAAAGACTTTGGGAGTTTTAGAAATTGATTCTCTGGGGCTCGAGAGCCATGATCAGATTTTCTTGAACACTATTATCGAGAAATTTAATGGCGGACCGGTCGGAGTGGGCACCATTGCTGCCGCTCTAAACGAAGACAAAGGTATTATTGAAGATGTCTACGAGCCATATCTTATGCGCCTCGGCTTTTTGCGGCGCACCCCTGCCGGAAGAGTGGTGGAAAAAGCCGCCTTTCAGCACCTCGGCAAGCAGCCATCCCAGCAGTTGCTCTAATGGTTTTCATTAAGGAGCTTCTCCCCAATCCCGCCGGAAAAGACACTGCTGGCGAGTGGCTCGCCTTATTTAATGATGGAAATGAAACAGTAAGCTTACACGGCTGGTCCGTTAAAGACGCAGGCGGCAAGAAGTTTACCTTCGGAGCCGAATCTCTCCCTCCCAACCAAGAACTCAAGTTCCCTTTTTCCCTTACCAGGATCAATCTCAATAACGACGGCGACACCATCACTCTTTGGAATGCTCAAGGTGCGTCGGTTGACGAGGTAAGCTACGGCCAAGTAGCCGAGGAAGAAATTGTCATCTCTTCTAAGGTTGCTCCTCCGGTTCTGCCTCAGCAATCGATTGGCGCCTCTCCTCTTGCCGCCCAGGCTTTCACCGGGACAACAATTTCCGCGGAAACAATTAACCCGCTCCTCATTGCTCTTGGCCTTGCCCTCACTTTTAGTATCGGAACCGCCATCTTAGCTAAGAAATTAATCCACCTTGAATAATAACGAAGATAATGAAGCATCTTTCAAAAAATCCGAAGGAAACAGCAAATCTCGCCAAGTTTTTTGCCGAAGAGTTATTAAAAACGAAACCTGGCAAAAAAGCATTAGTCGTTGGATTTAAGGGCGAGCTAGGAGCCGGTAAAACCACGTTTATAAAAGCATTACTGCGCGCTCTAGGAGTAAAAGGTAGAGTTGTAAGCCCCACTTTTATTTTCTCGCGACAATTTAAATCTAGCAGAGGATATTACAAAAACTTCTTCCACTTCGATGTTTATCGCCTTACCTCTGGAGCCCCAAAAGAGACTAAGAACATTGGCTTAAATGAGGCCCTAAAGAGCGCCGAAAATTTGGTTCTTGTAGAGTGGGCCGACAAAGTCAAAAACACTCTCCCAAAAGGCACAATTTGGATAGAATTTGAGCATGGCACTAAATCTAATGAAAGATACCTTACTTTTAATCGACGCTAACTCCCTAATTCATCGGGCATATCATGCCCTCCCGCCCCTCACTACTGCTGAAGGTGGGCCGGGGGGCGCCCTTTATGGTATCTCGAGCATCTTAATTAAGGTTTTTAAAGAGCGTCCTCTTCGGTACGTAGCGGCCGCTTTTGACCATCCGGCCCCGACGGTTCGGGAGGGACTCTATGATGGTTACAAGGCAACTCGGCCTAGAGCAGCCGATGAACTTATTTCTCAAATCAAAGAATCTCATAATCTTTTAGGAACTTTTGGAATTAAAGTAATAGAGACACCCGGCTGGGAAGCGGACGATATCATGGCCACCTTAGCTCATCGCTTCATGAATAGAGAAAGTCTCCAGGTAATAGTTCTCTCCGGAGATCTCGACCTCCTCCAAGTCGTTCAAGATAACAAGGTAGCGGTGGAAGTTCCTAAAAAAGGAATATCAAACACGGTCATTTATAACGAGGCAGCGGTGAAAGAGCGTTTTGGTATCCCGCCGGATCTACTCGCCGATTTTAAGGGACTAACGGGCGACACCTCAGATAACATTCCCGGCGTGCCCGGCATCGGCCCGAAAACCGCCGCTGACCTTATTAGCCGCTACGGCACCCTGGAAAACCTCTATGAGGAGTTAACTGAAATCGGGATAAGTAATCAAAAACTTCAGCGAAAACTCGTTGAATATAAGGACCAGGCCCTGCTTTCAAAAAACCTCGCCACGCTAAAGTTCGACCTGCCTATTGAAATTGAGCTTGAGGATCTTCGGATTCAATCGCCCCTTGCCGACCCTAAAGTAGCCGATTATCTGAAAAAACTGGGCTTCGATAGCTTGGTGAACCGCATTACGGGGTCTGTCCCGTGATCGCGAAAGCGATTTTACGGGGTATAATTAAAAAGACATGACCTGGATTTTAATTAGCATCATTATCACGCTGGCATCCGCCGGGATAATTTTTTGGCAGCGGTCTCGTCTTCTTCGCGCGAACCTGGAAGTTAAAACTGCTTCCGGCCGGCTCCAAACTTTAATCGCCGATCTGCCGGACGGGATAATTGCTTACGACAACAACTTTACGATTCAGATTTTTAACCCGGCAGCTGAAAGAATCTTCGGGATCAACCGCGAACAAGTTGCGGGTCATACTTTCGGTCCGGAGCGAGCCCAGGAACTGCCCTTCCGCCTCTTGACCCAGACGATTTTCCCTTCCCTTTCCCCGCTGGTAGTTCCACGTTCTGAGCCGGGAGTTTTTCCGCAAATCGTTGACCTTTCCTTCACCGATCCGAAACGCGAATTAACGGTCTCCACCAACAAGATCATCAGCCCTGCGGGTGAAGCCTTGGGTTTCATTAAATTGGTAAAAGATAAAACGAGAGAAGCGGAGCTACTTCGCTCAAAATCCGAATTCATTACCATTGCCGCCCATCAGCTCCGCACTCCTCTTACCACCATTCATTGGGTTTTTGAGGGTTTGAACGGGAAAGAAAAATTAGAGGTGGAAGACAAAGAGTTAGTCGCGAGCGGCCTTTTAAACTCGGTAAAGCTCTTGAAAATCGTCAATGATCTATTGGATGTTTCTAAAATTGAAGAAGGTAAATTCGGCTATGATTTTGAGCAGGTTAATATTATTGATTTTCTCTCCGGTATTCTCACTAACGCCGAGGCGATGGCTAAAAAATATGAAGTTAAATTCTATTCTGACAGGAGCGGGGAGACGGCAGTTAATCTAACGATTGATGCTAATCGACTCGGTTTGGCCATCTCCAACCTTGTTGATAACGCCATTAAGTACAACGTTAAAAACGGTTCAGTTACCGTGAAGCTTGAGCGGTTGCCGGACAAACCATATCTTCAAATTAGCATTAAAGATACCGGCATCGGCATCCCCCCGGAGGATATGCCTAAACTTTTCACCAGATTCTTCAGGACAGAAAATGCTGCCAAAATGGAAATCGAGGGTTCAGGGCTCGGGCTCTACATTGCCAAGAATATTATTAATCGCCACGGTGGAACGATCTGGGCCGAATCAATCCTCGGCCGCGGCACCACTGTTTATTTCACGTTACCCATCGAGCCCAAGCTGATTCCACAGAAAGAAGCCCCGGCCTTTTCTGAATAATGCCTGAGGGGCCGGAGGTTCAGACAATCGTTAATGATTTAAACCGGAAAATTGTAGGTCGGCGGATTACCGGCGCCTGGACTGACTGGCCGAAGATGATTAAAACCGGCGCCAAAGTATTTGAGAAAAAAATCAAAGGCGCCAAGGTCAAAGGGGTACGGCGCCGAGGTAAAAACATCTTGATTGATCTAGACAAAGATCGCCTACTCTTAATCCATCAGAAAATGACCGGGCATCTTCTGGTTGGAAAGTGGGAGATAAAGAAAGAAGGAATGAAATATCGGCCAGTGCCCAAGGTTAAAGGCCCGCTTCAAGAGAGGGTGAACGATTTTATCCGCCTTATTTTGTATTTAGACAACGATGAGCAGCTTGCCCTCTCGGACTTAAGAAGGTTCGCCAAAGTTTTATTTGGCAAAACCGAAGATATCGAAAATATGAGAGAGCTAAAAACTTTAGGCGTTGATCCAGTTGATCCCAAAACAAAATTTGCGGATTTTGCCGCAGCTATTACTAGACGAACGCGAAATATCAAGCAAGTTTTAATGGACCAGACGGTAGTCTCCGGCATCGGTAACATCTATGCCGATGATATTCTCTGGTCTACCAAAATTCATCCAGTAAAACGAGCAAGCGACTTGACTCAAAGAGAATTGAAAAACATTTGGCTTGCCACAAGAAGTATTTTGAAAAAGGCGATTAAACTACGCGGCACCTCTGTCGCTGATTTTCGCGACACCGCCGGCAAAAAAGGCGGTTATGGCAATGTACTTTTGGCTTATCGCCGTACCGGAGAACCCTGCAAACGCTGTAAGACCTCCATCAAAAGAATAAAAATCGGCGGCCGCTCGGCTCATTTCTGCCCAAGGTGTCAGAAATTGTAATCAATATTTTGTCTCTAATTTCCCACGGCCGTGGGAAATTGGGGATGCTACTAGTGGCCGGCAGCCATCTTAGAGGCAAAGGCGAATTGGGAAAAATAGCGATCTAAATCTTCGAGCGTGCTTCCGTACTCTTCTCCTCCCAAAACAGCATCTAGAAATACCTCCCGCGCTCGGGCAATTTCTCGAAGACGAGTCCTCCAGCGCGGATCTTCTAAGGTGAGGTCAAAGAGCTCCAAAGCTCGCTCCACTGCACTTTGAAATAATTTCTCATCCTTCCCCTGCCACTTCCTTGCTCGTCCCACCTCACTGCCAATATTTGCCATCTGCTCCATTAGATTAAATCTCTGCCAACCGCCCGCAGCCAACTCTTTGTGATATTTGAAATTTCTCACAGCTTAACAATCCTCATTGCTATCTCCCAGATTTTAACAGATTTAGAGAACCTTCGCCCATTTCTGCTCCAAGTGTCAGGAGTTATAATGGGCGGCTGCTTGCTCCGGCCACTTTCTCAAGGTACCGCTTCTGCACTATAAGAGGTCAACCTTGTCAGGAGGACTAGAAAAGCCATAAATAAGGGGTTTTTAGCCCAGCACCTTGCTGTCGTGCGGAAGCTCTCGGAGCCCCGACGGGCTTGGTCTTCGACGAAGTCGGAGCCGTCGGGGCGAGAGCGCAGGGCGGCTTCGGTCGCTGGAGCCGAAGAACGCCCGGTTCCGTCAGACAGTAAGGTGCTGGGCGATCACAAGCTTGAGGGAAGAGATATTGGTGAGCTTATCCTTTTCGACTAAACTATAACCAGTGACAAAGAATTTAAAATACATTTTTGTTGTTGGCGGGGTGATGTCCGGAGTGGGGAAAGGAGTGGCCGCCGCCGCCATCGGCAAAATCCTTCAAGCCCGCGGCTTAAACGTCACCGCCGTCAAAATCGATCCCTACGTTAATGTTGATGCCGGCACCATGAACCCCACCGAACACGGTGAGGTTTTTGTTTTGGATGACGGCATGGAGTGCGACCAAGACATGGGTAATTACGAACGCTTCCTCGGCGTGAACCTCACTGGGAGGAACTATATGACAACCGGAAGCATTTATCTCTCGGTTATTAACCGCGAGCGCAGCTTGGGCTACGGCGGGAAGTGCGTTGAGGTTGTGCCTCACATCCCGCTTGAGGTTATTGATCGCATCAATAAGGCCGCTACAAAAGACAAGGCAAACGCTGTCATCGTTGAGATTGGCGGAACAGTTGGCGAGTATCAAAACATCCTTTTCCTTGAGGCAATAAGGATGCTAAAGACAAAGAAACCTCAGGATGTGGTTCTGGTCTTGGTAAGCTATCTTCCCATTCGCGGTAAGGATAATGAGTTAAAAACCAAACCGACCCAGTACGCAGTTCGCACTCTGAACTCAGCCGGTCTCCAGCCCGATATTGTGATTGCGAGGGCAGAAGTTCCCTTGGACAAAAAGCGGAAACAAAAAATCGCTTACAACTGCGGCTTAGAGGAAAAAGACATCATTTCTGCGCCGGACGTAACGAGTATTTACGATATTCCAATTACCTTCGAAAAAGAAAAAATTGGTGACCAGCTTTTTAATAAATTAAATCTCCGTCCCAAGAAAAAAGACCTTCACGATTTCAAAAATCTGGCTCGAACGGTCCGCTCGCTTAAGAAACCGGTATCTATTGGCATCGTCGGTAAGTATTTCGGTACCGGGGATTTTATTCTGGCCGATTCTTATATCTCCGTTCTTGAAGCCATCAAGCATGCCGCCTACGCCCTAAAAAGGAAGCCGGTGATTGAATGGGTTGATTCAGAAGAGCTGGGAAACCTTGACCGCTACGACGGTATTATTATTCCCGGCGGCTTCGGTTCCCGCGGCATTGAAGGGAAACTCACGGCCATTAATTTCGCCCGGAGGAAGAAAATTCCCTTCTTCGGCCTTTGCTACGGAATGCAGTTAGCAATAGTTGAGTTTAGCCGCTCCGTTGCGCGGTTAAAAGGAGCGGACTCCACCGAGATTGATGCTAAAACCCCTCATCCGGTGATTGATATTCTGCCCGAGCAGAAGAAAAATTTAAGTGAATCCAACTATGGAGCGACCATGCGGCTTGGCGCCTGGCCTGCAGTTCTGGAAGACAAAACAATTGCCCGCACGGCTTATGGAAAAGAGGTAATTTCCGAACGCCATCGCCATCGCTACGAAGTGAACCCAGAATACATTCAGATACTAGAGGCGAAAGGTTTAATTTTCTCCGGCATCTCTCCCAACCGGCGCCTAATGGAAATTATGGAATTACCTAAAAAGGAACATCCGTTTTTTGTCGGCACCCAATTCCATCCCGAGTTCAAATCCCGGCCCCTTACCCCCCACCCCTTGTTTAAAGCTTTTATAAAAGCAAGTATTGGTAGCAGAAAATAAAGTTATGTTAATTTTTCTTTATGGTGCGGATTCTTATAGAAGAATTCAAAAACTAAGTGAGATTGTTGAAGCTTTCCGCAAGAAGCAAAGCAATCTGTCGTATGAACGGTTCGATTTAAGCGATGAGGAGGAATTCTTCAAATTTCAAAGCTTTGCTGGTAACCGCTCCATTTTCGATCCGGTAAGATTAGCTGTTTTGGACGGATTCGACCCCTCACCCTTTAAGAAAAAGGGTGAGGGGCTCACCGCAAGCAATCTAAAAGAATTAAAGGCGATTCTAAAAACCCACTTTGAAGCTAAGGATCTGGTAATTGTCATTAATTCAGACAAGAAACCGGCCGCCACCTTCAACGCATTCCTAAAATCCCCTACTCAAGTTCAGGAATTCCCCGTCCTCACAGACGCGGAAATAACCAACTTTATTAAAAGGACGGCTAAAGCTCTAGGCTTTACTATTGATGCTCAAACTACTTATGCCCTTATTCAAACTTTTGGCGGCAACAGCTGGGGTATTGCCACCGAATTGGAGAAAATGACTTTAGCTGACGGTCAAGCCAAACAGGCGCTTTCTATTCATAAACCGGCTGATAATTTTTTCCCACTGGTGAACACCTTGAAATACAGCCGAAGCTTAAGGGATCGCTTGGTCGCGCTGGAAGTGATCTTGAGCGACCGCAAAGACGAGCCCGCCAAAGTTTTTAATATGTTAGTTTACCGATTGCGCGATCAAGCGGAGGCAAATCTTCTGGCCGATTACGATGTGGCGGTAAAATCCGGCAAACTGGAATACGAAGAAGTTTTATTGGATTACGCTCTCCATTAAGCTCGCTGAACCTGCCTAAAGCTCTCCATCCTCTCAACCCAGCTATAGCTGGGTTAAGAGGATAAGGGAAAAATCTAAATTTTAGAAACGAAGAAGCTCCGAAAACTTCGGAGCTTGAGAAGGAACAAGGGGGGGCTGACAAAGCAGTGTCAGCCCCCGAACTGCGCGGACTGGAATCGAACCAGCGACCTCTCCGGCTATGAACCGGAGCGCTCTCCCAACTGAGCTACCACGCAAAAGTGCGCAAGGGCTATCTCGGGCTCCCCCCTGCGCGGCGAGTGTTACCCGAGAATATTTGCCAGCACCAGGCCTTTGGCCTTCCAAGGTAGGTCGTTTCCATGACCTGCCTGGGTGACCTTGTGGCTTTTGTACCCCAACCGGACGAGCCGGCTTTCACGGGGCTGGTGCTGGCAAGATTAGCGGCACCGAGAGAATCGACGGAGTCACTCATTCGCTCTTCACGCGGCGCGAAGGGCAACGACCTCTGCGCACGCGCGGGATACGAACAGTCGACTAGGCGCCTCGCATCGATTCCCCGGTGCCTAGACCGCTTCCGGAAGCGTTCATTTTTGGCCTGCTTGCCCAGGCCTAGCTTCCATGGCAGTCGTCTTTTGCTGATACAGCGTGACTAATCCGATGGATGTCGGACCACTCACGCTGTATCAGTTATTTAATTCATAAAGTACAAGAATAGGTCCATTGTACACGGACTTTCCATTCTGTCAACCGCTTTGTACTACTTACTACTTACTACTAGCCTTTTAGCTAGTTTCGATTTAAGTCGGCCAGCTTTATTTTTAGTAATTATTTTAGTTTTAGCAGCTTTATCGAGCGCCTTATAAGCCAACGTTAAATTTTGCTTGGCTCCTTCCAAATCGCCTCCCTCTACCAACTGTTTATACGTTTTTATCGCGGTCTTAACCTTCCTCTTATCGGTTAAATTTTTTACTTTCCGCCTTAAGTTTTGCCGCAGAGCCTTCTTGGCTGTCTTCGTATTTGGCATAGTCTCAATATCATATGTTTTCGTAGTGCTTTAAGTCAAATTCGCTACCGTCAACAGTAATTGCTATAAGGTCAATTTGCCATCCTTTGTCATTCAATAATGTGCTCGAGTTAGCATAAAGTTCAGCCACTCTCTTAAACTTTATTGATTTCGCTTGAGTGAATTGATCCTCTCCCGCGACGATCGGCGCAGGGCCGCTCACTGTCTTCACTTCAACAAGAACTAAAATTTTCTCTGGCGAAATAGTCACGATATCCAGCTCTCCCCACGGCTTAAGATAATTTCGCTCAATCACTTTATAACCTTTTTTCTTAAGGTAGCGGCAGGCGAGATCTTCCCCTAGTTTTCCAAGTTCAGATTTCTTGGTCACTAATCCAGTTTACCAATTTTATCTGCACAGCATGACTATTTTGAGCACTATTTGGCAAAACTGAGTTATGTCTGTTATAAGAAGAATACTACATCTGTAGTGATGTTCTTTTCCACGACCTCCCAGACGGGAGGAGGAAAGAGGTTGATGCGAATGGGCGCCGGACATCCCGTCGGAGTACCGACCACAGGAGTACCGACCACAGATGGAGCAGTCATGGGTTGCGGCGGTATGGTTGTGACCGTGCAGAGCTACGAGTGGCACAAGATCTGCGCAAAGAGACCGAAACATGCCAGTATATAGCGCTTCAACCCGATTGCAACTAGATCGGAACCGTCCCTTAAGACAAAGAAAAGAGAGGAAGAGATATGTCGCCGGAAACGATAATCTACTTTATCGCTGACCGCAGGCCCACTTCGGCAGAATTGGCGGTGATCTATGCAGACCACAGAGGAAAACAAAACGTGAAAGTGGTCTGGGAAGGGATAACTCGTGGTCGGGGTGACCACGAGCTCACCACCCATACCTTCTACGGGTACGGTGACAAGATCATCATCTATATCCCATCGCACGGCCATCATCACCGGGTTCGAGAAGCTCTGGACCACCTGACTCACCCCCACCTACCCCATCTGCCTCCCCAGTTCAAGATCGGCTTTCACCACCCTCGCCAACGGTAGGGAAAGTCGTCCTTGACCAGAAGAGCTGCTGCGGGGCGCCCTTGAGCGCCCCGCAGCCCCGCAGTTTTCAATCAGCCCATTTATGGGTTGATTTTGTTTACACCGGGCAGTGATCCACCTTAGGCGGGCTACTACCTAATTCTTAACAATTTATCCACAATTTGGTATAATTAAAGTGTTTACCAGGTAAACGTCATATCGAGTTGCTTGTGAAACAACTATGACAAACATCAGCTATGACTACATCCGGGGGCTAGTCCAGGGCACAGGGACATTTACTTTTACAACCTCCAGTAACCTTGGCAGTTTGAAACCAAGAAGAATTCCATCATTTCAGCTAAGAATGCCGGCCGAAGATGAAGAGCTACTCAAGGCAATTAGAAATAAGCTCAAGTTAAAAAATAAAATCTATATTTATCACTACCCCGGAAAAGATAAAGCAAAGAGAAGGCCGGTCGCAATTTTAATAATTAGGGAGCTCGGATCACTAAAAAATATAATTATCCCTTTATTTTACGACAGGTTGATAGGTGCCAGAGCAGAGCAATTTAGTGAGTGGCTAGAAAGGATAGAGACTGATCCGTTTGTGCCCGAAAGCTATAAACTTCTCTACCGTCTCCACAAATCTGGCTATTTTAGGAAGGAGCTCTGCCGAGGCGGATTGTTTAAAAAATTCATTGTTTAACAGTCAAGCATTGTTTCACAAAACACCCTTTTTAGAATACATTGTCAAATCTCTAGTATTTAAGCCACGATCGGGTTTTGCAATTTTCACGATGTTTCACAAGGTTCGTCAATGTTTCACAAGATTTCCAAAAAGCTAGTATCTATGCGACGATCGGGTTTTTAGTCGCCAAGAACCCGATCGTCCCATAAAACCTCATTCGGAAATTAATTCGGAAATTTCCGAATGATTTCCACACTATTTCCCCATGAAATTCTACCGGCCAAACCTCCGTTCCCGATGAGAATAATCTTCAAGTGCGAGGATGAGCTCTTTCTTGGTAAAGTCAGGCCAAAACTTATCGGTAAAATAGAGCTGGGCATCTCTCGCATCCCACATCATAAAGCCATTACTAAGATGAGGCTCGCCGCCAGTCCTTATTACTAGGTCAACCGGTGGCAGATCAGCAGTCCAGAGATATGATTTTAATAGTGGAGCGGTGACCCGCCCGTGGCCGGTTTTTAAAAGCCGATTCATGGCATCCAACATCTCCCGATCCCCGTTATATCCAATAAGATATGAGTGTTCATAACCTGTGTATCGGGCAGTTTCTCTCTCGGCTCTCTTAATGGCTTCAACCACTCCTTTATCCAATAACTTCGGCCACTCACCTAGAAACCTCACTCTTACCTTATTTTCATGGATAGTTTTATCCTTAAGCAGTTTTCGCACCAGCTCTTTGTAGACCCGGTTTAAAACAATAATTTCCCCTTTTGACCGCTTAGTGAGGTTGTCATAAGATCCGCCCCAAAGGGTGAAGTATTTGATATCTAGATCAACTGCCGCTCGGGCAATTTCTTCCATCCGCTTAGCGCCTTCGAAGTGTCCCCTCCAGCTGGGAAACCCGCGGCGCTTCGCCCACCGCCGATTTCCGTCAGGGATAATAGCAACGTGTCGGGGCGAGAGAATTTTAGCCATACTTCGAGTATACTAGAATAAAGAAATGATTTTGGAAATTGTAGATCAGCTGGGGCCGCTTCTTATCTTTCTCGCGGTGCTCGTCGGTCTTTATTTTATAGTCAAAGGACTCTTTCAGTGAACAATTTAAAAGTCTTAGCTATTTCCGGAAGTCTGCGAAGCGAATCTTACAATCGCAAAGCGCTCCAAATTGCCATGCGTATTGCGGCTGATTTAGGCGCCGAGGTTACAGAGCTGGACCTGCGAGAACTTGATTTGCCGATTTATGACAAAGATATTCAGGATCAAGGCCTGCCGGAATCTGTCCAAAAACTAAAAAAAACCGTTGAGGGCACTGATGTTTTAATAATTGCTTCACCGGAATATAACTATTCTGTCTCCGGTGCATTAAAAAACGCGATCGACTGGGCTTCGCGGGAAGGCAATTCGCTAAGCGGCAAAGTTGCGGTAGTTTTTGGCGCTTCCACCGGCAGGTTTGGCACCCTCCGAGGTCAATTTCAGCTTCGCCAGATTCTGGCTTCAGTCAACGTCTTAATTCTCCCCCAGCCCCAAGTTCTTATCTCGAGAGCCGAAGAAGCTTTTAGGCCCGACGGTTCATTGACGGAGGCTAAGACCCTGGAAACTCTTAAAAAACTAATAGAAAAGACACTTAAGCTTGCGATAAGTATTAAGTCATAGTATTAAAATACCAGCCATGAAACTGCGACTCTTATTTACCATTTTCATTGTCCTCCTAGGGGCCGTTTTAATTTACCAAAAGGAAAAAGCACCATCAGGGAGCCTCGAAGATGGACAAAACGCGAGGGTAGAAAAAGAGGCAACCCAGGGTAACCAGGAGGCCGATAGAAAAGGTTTAATTCAACAAGAGCTCCCTTCTTTACCCAAAGCTCCCGGAGCAAAACCGATAGAACCCAAAAAAGAAGTTTCTGCTCCCGCACCTCTCCGTGTTACCACTCCGCCGCCGACGCCAGAGCCAACGCCGGAGCCGGGACCTGTCTCCGGCTTAACCCAATCGGGCATTATCCTCCAAACTAATCTTCAAAGACAAGAAAACAGCATAGGGTTTCTTAAAGAAAACGTTATCTTAAATGCCATGGCTGGAAAGAAAGCTGACGATATGTGCGAGAAACAATACTTTGCCCACACTTCACCAAGCGGGGTTGGATCAGGGGATTTAGCTGACAGTTTTGGCTATGACTATCTTTCAGTTGGGGAAAATTTGGCCCTTGGCTCTTTTACCAGCGACCAAGTTGTGGTTGAAGCTTGGATGAATAGTCCCGGCCACCGAGCCAATATTCTAAACTCCCGCTTCACCGAAATCGGAGTCGGGGTAACAAGATGCGTTTTTGAAGGACGATCAACTTGGCTCGCAGTCCAGCATTTTGGCAAGCCCGTTTCCGATTGCCCCAGGCCGGATGCCGCCCTCAGCCGCTCGATTGACGAGAATAAACTTGAGCTAGCCGACATGAGAGACAAACTGGTCGTTTTAAAGTCGGAAATTGAGGCAAGTGACCCCGATACGGATCCCGATTACAACACTAAAGTCGAAACCTACAACTTACTTGTTAAGGAGTACAACAACCTTATAGGCGAAACCAGAACTATAATTAGTCGATATAACAACCAGATAGCTGCGTTTAATACGTGCGCTTCAAATTAAAAACTACGTAATGTTTTAATCCGCGCTCCCAGTTTACCTAATCGGTTAGCCAGATCCTCGTAGCCGCGATTAATTGAATAAACATTCCGCAAAACCGAGGTGCCGGAGGCGGCGAGCATGGCGGTTAAAATAATAGCCGCTGCCCGGAGAGCCGGCGGGCAGATTATTTCAGCTCCGGTTAGTCTGGTCGGTCCATTAACATAGATGCGGTGCGGATCAGCCAGAATAATGTCAGCCCCAAGCTTATTTAGCTCCATATAATAGATGGCCCTATTTTCGTACACCCAGTCGTGAATCAGAGTTTGACCTTCCGCTTGGGTGGCAATCGGCACGAAGAAAGGGAGATTATCGATATTTAGTCCCGGAAAAGGCCGGGCGTAAATTTTCTCTTCCAGGGCATGGAGCTTCGAAGGGAGAGTCCGGATATCTACCAAGTTAGTGAAATTGTTGGCGGATTTATAGCGCCTCAAGATTTTGAATTTGAAGCCCATTTTTTCCAACTTCAAGAGTTCAAGCTCGAGAAAATCAATCGGACAGCCCTTTATGGTTATTGAAGAGTTGGTGGTGGCGGCGATTGAGAGGAAAAGCATCGCCTCAATCGGATCTTCGCTCGGGTAGTAAGTAATCGGCTTGTCTATTTCCGGAGTGCCATAGACCGTAAGGGTAGTTGTCCCGACCCCGTCTATCTTTACCCCCAATTGGGTAAGGAAGTCGCAAAGATCCTGGACCATATAGTTAGCCGAAGCAAACTTGATTACAGTTTTACCCTTTATCTTGGCGGCCGCCATTAAAACATTTTCCGTAGTTGTGTCGCCCGATTCGTAGAGCACAATCTCCGCCGGTCGAAGTCTCTTGTGCAAGACTTCGTAATAATTCGCTTTGGTATCAATCTTTATTCCCAGTTTCTCCAGGGCAAGAAGATGGGGTCGGACAGTTCTCCCGCCGAGCTTACACCCCCCCGGTTGAGGAATTCTAAAGGCCGGCAATAAATGAATTAGCGGCCCCAAGAGAAGAAGCACGCTCCGGGTTTTCATTGCCGCTTCAACATTGATATGCCGCGGATTGATTTTCTTCGGCGGAATAATTTCAACATCATTGCCAAGCCATCTAATCGAAACACCCAAGCTAACGAGCACTTCAATCACTCGATAGACTTCTTCAATTCGAGGCATTCGCTTTAAGACGGTTTTATTTTTGTTGAGGAGCGAAGCGCAAAGCAGCGCGACAGCGGCGTTTTTTGAGGTATTTACTTTTACCTCCCCTTTTAGCTTGTGGCCGCCTTCAACTTTAAAATTAACTGTTTCATCGGAAAGAGTAATTAACTCTTTATCAAGAATCTTGCCGATTTTTAAAAGCGTCCCGGTGCTGAAATTTTGTTCGCCTGCCTCCATTCGGGCAACGGCGCTTTGACTCGTTTTTAGAAGCCGGGCAAGCCCAGCTTGGGTCATACCCTTCTGCTCACGATGTGCGGTAATTTTACTGCCAATTTTTGCCCATTCCGAAATATGCGTCATACGGCAAGTATATCATATGTGATATAAGAGCATCCAGCATCTCCGCTAATTAAAAATAATCGCGCGAAAATTCTGGGAAAATTTCCTTGAGTTGTTTAGCAGTGCCCGGGGTGGGACTCGAACCCACATGCCTTTCGGCACATCATTTTAAGTGATGCGTGTATACCGTTCCACCACCCAGGCAAATCAACGGCTAAATCAAGCGTAGGCGCTTGATCGCCCGAACAATTGCAAAGCAATTGTTCCAGGGAGGCCTGGGCGGGAATCGAACCCGCGTGTAGGGGATTTGCAGTCCCCTGCCTTACCACTTGGCTACCAGGCCAAAACTTACAACTAAAACTTATAACTATTCTTTATCTTTCTCAAGCGAGATCTTCTCTATCAGGGCAGCGTGCTCCGCACCTCGATCAATCACAAATTCTATTCTTGGGACGATCCTCGCTCGTAACATCTCGCCTAATTCATACTGAAGAGATCCTCTCGCTTTTTCTAAAATTCCTAAGACCGTATCGCTCATTTCTCCGGGGATAACCCCTATCCAAACTGCGGCTCTTTTGGAGTCCCTCGATATCTCAACTTCACTTATCGTGACCAGGGATCCTGGTGGAAATTCTATGTTTCTTATAACGAGCTCACCTAACTCTTTCTGGATTAAACTGGATAATTGTTCTCTGCGATACGGTTTCATTAAACCACTTTTAAGGTGTCTCCAACTTCTATATTAACGGGGGTCTCAACAACAAGTCCGCACTCATTCCCTTGAGGCACTTCTCTTGCATCTTCCTTGTCACGCTGAAGATTCGTGATTTTACCCTTTCCGACTACCTCCCGCCCAGCTTCTGGGCGAGGCTCGCCCCCATCAGGGGCGGCCGTGTTTCGCTCGATCTCAACATTATTGCCGACCCTAAGTACGCCCTCTGACACTTTGCCTCCGATTGTTTTTCTCGCGCGGGCAATACTAAAGACAGCCATGACCTCCAGTGACCCTTTGATTTTTTCTTCTTCCTCCGCTTTCAGCATTTCGGAGACCGCATCTGCCACTTTGTAGATAATGCTTGAAGTAATAATCTTAACTCGCTGGGCATCGGCTAGTCGGGCAGCGGACTTGCCGGGCAGAACATTGAATCCGACGATCACACTCTTGGTAGATTTGGCAAAATTCACGTCACTGTCTGAAATCTCACCGACCGACGCTTCTCCAATCTCCACTAAATTCTTGAGTAGTGCTTCCATCGCTTCTAATGAGCCGGTGGTATCAGCTTTTAGAATTACTCTAAAGTTGAGAGGCTTGCCTCTCTTGGGGGCGGCAGTTTTTGGTGCCGGCGTAATTTTAACTTGAGGCGTATTAGTCTTGCCAACCGTAAACTCCTCTCCGGCTCGAGGAAGTTTTTCAAATCCGACTACGAGTGCCGGAGCGGATGGCCAAAGTTCCTTAGCTCGGTGGCCAAGAAAATCTTCCAGTATTTTTATTTTGCCCGAGGCGCTAGGAGTAGCGATGTTCTCTCCCGCCTTGAGCACTCCGTCCTTCAAAACAAGGTGAGCAATAATTCCCCGTCGATTTTCTTTCCTCGATTCAATAACGAACCCTCTTGCCTTGGCTTCTGGATCAAAAGTAAGACCGGCAACCTCACCGGTAAGCACAATTAAATCAAGAAGTTCATTAACCCCTTCGCCGGAAACTCCGGAGACACCGTGCCAGCTAACATCACCCCCGTAGCCCTCGAGTAAAACCTCGGCGCTCTGAAGTTCGTTTTTAACTTTATCAATGTTGGCGTTTGGTTTATCAATCTTGGTTATGGCAACGATAAACGGTGTTTCCGTGCTTTTTAAAATTCCGATCGCTTCCGTTGTTTGGGGCTTTATCCCTTCATCAGCCGCTACCACTAAGATAGCCAAGTCGGCGGCGGCAGCACCCCGAGCCCGCATCAGGGAAAATGCCTCATGCCCCGGGGTATCAATGAAGGTAATTTTGTGAGCTTGCCCTGAGCTTGTCGAAGAGTGTTCTATCTCATAGGCACCGGTCGATTGAGTAATGCCGCCGACCTCTTTGGTAGCGACATTGGTTTTTCTAATGTAGTCCAAAAGAGTGGTTTTGCCGTGATCAACATGCCCCACCACAGCTACTACCGGGGGACGATGCTGGAAATTTTTCTCTTGATTCTTAACAGGCATTGTTTTAGAAAACTATCATTTCGGCACACTCAGCGCAAGCATCTCGAGGTGCCCCATGCAAGATTTATTGAATAAAAAACACGATTCAACTAAACTTTTATTGCCTGGAAGGGTGGCTGAGCGGTCCAAAGCGACGGGTTGCTAACCCGTGGGGGCTTGTCCCCCTCGTGGGTTCGAATCCCACCCCTTCCGCGTACAAAATAAGTACATCCTTGCGATGTATTTATTTTGTACTTGGTGGGATTTGAACGAGGGGTGGGTCGGAGGGGAAGCCACCGGGCCCCCTCCGTGTTGGAGATTATTTAGAACCGAGGGTTCTGAAAGCGCAACGAGTGAAACAAGTGAGTAGTGAGATTCCCACCTCCTCCACCAGAGAATTAACCTCAATTTCAGAGACTTCTTTCAATACCCCGAGTGGGACGTTAGAACCAAATTAATTTAGCGGTTGTATCTAAAGTATTATAAAAACGAAAAGGCCCACTTTGGAATTAATCCTCGGTGGGCCAGTAGCCCGATCTAGTCGTCGATGCCAGACCGGGGTTGGTTATCCCTCCAACCGGGTGTTCAGGGATTCGTTTTCCCCTGTAAGATCAGCGGCTTTTAGTACAGACTTCCAATCGCCTAGTCGCCTACTAATCGTGTAGCGAGTAGGTTCGCCAACGGCACGGAGTGATTCGTACTCACCTAGAGTAGGAACTCGGCCTAGGTTTTCCGCTACCTTTCGGACAGCCCTGACTATATCCTCGAAGCTATAGATGCTTCTTGCGATGCTTCGAGCAGTCGGCGTAAGCCCAGCTCTCTCAAGCGCGATGGCATACGAGCCGAAGTGTTGTCGGTATGTGTTAGGGCTTGGCCAGCCGTGGTGTAGGAGGTCTTGCTTTCCGGGAACTTTACCGATCTCCTCAGCACACTGCCGGAGCAGATCAATAAGCTCTTCGTCGGTGTAGTTTCTCTTTAATGGTAGTAATCCAGCTGCTTCAAGCGCTGCATTGAAACTGCCAAAGCGTCGGGCGATAGCGGAGGATCCTGGCCCCTTGCCGCCGGCACTTGCTTGGCCTACGTCAGCTGCGCTAGGTGTCTTACCAAGTTGCTTGGCAAGACTCTGAAGGTAAGAGACAATCTCATCTTCCGTGTACGAGGATTTATATTTCTCGATACCTCGCCTTCTACTGAGGCCTGCTGCTTCGAATGCCTCATCAAGATTGCCAAAAGCACGCAGGAAAGGAAGAATGGTCGGGAAACCATTGATCTCCTTACTTACTTTCCTTAACTCTCTATGCGAAGGCTGATGACCTAGCTCTCTGGTGAGCCACTGGAGCCTTTCGATGAGCTCTTCCGGAGTGTGCCGGATTGATCTCCGAGGATTAAAGCCGGCACGTGTGAGAGCTTCTGGAAGTGATCCAAACTGTTGCTCGTAGTACCAGCAGCTTGGGCAGAACCCTTCCTTGTTTGCCTGCCGAATGTCTTCCCGACTGGGAACTCTTTTCAGTTTATCTCCGAGTTCCCGGAGGAGACGAATCATTTCCTCTTTACTTGGGAGGAGAGAGCGAATATAGTTCGGCTCAAACCCCGCTGCCAGCAGAGCTTTAGGGAATGATCCAAAGACCCTTGTGAAAGTCACGCTGTGTGCGCATCGACCTTCATGAGATGCCTTGTCTACGTCGACTCTTCTAGGGATTCGTCCGATCCGCTCGGCAAGTTGCCTGAGCTGCTTGATCAAAATCTCCTTAGTGTAACCGCCCCGAACCGCCATGATGACGTCCAGAACGTTCTTGGTCACCTCGGAGAATTTGAGGCTTCCGACATCAATCTCGATTGGAGCCGGTCCATTACCCGAGATCTTATGAGAGTGATACGTCATCACCTCAGACCACAGATAGTGGACCAGCTCGAGCCGCTCGCAGTTACCCACGAAGTCGAGCACGAGAACCTTCTTCTTCCCCTCAACTTTCCGGAGTCCCCTCCCAAGCTGCTGGAAGAAGAGCATCCGAGAAGCAGTCGAGCGGAGGAAGACAATTACGTTCGCTTCTGGGATATCAATCCCTTCGTTGAACTTATCGACCGTGAGGACTGACCTGACCCGGCCCTGCCGGAATAACTCAAGCCGAATTTCCTGGTCTTTCCCGGAAAGCCGGTAATGGATGGGTATCGCTTCTGGCAAGAGCGCCGAGAGTCGAATACAGTAGTCCACTGAAGGACAGAAAATCATAACCCGAGGGTCCTTGATCTTCTTGATGCGCTTCTGGATGATCTGTGCGATTTCCTCGTCTCGCTTCGGTACGAAGAGCCTCTTGTTGAGCTCGGTTATGCTGAGCTTACCAACTGGCGTCTCGAGTACCTTGAGATCGACGAGTTCATCTGTGATGAGTCGATAGTCCACCCTTGTGAGAAGCCCCTTGGCTAGAGCCTCCTCGATGGGAAGCGAGTAGACCTCCCGTCCGTAGATCTCCCGAATATCCTGGAGATCGGTCCGATCCGGAGTAGCGGTGATTCCAAGCAAGAACTTGGGTTCAAAGTACTCGATCGTGGGGCGGTAAGTCGGCGCCGGACCATGATGACTCTCATCAATCACGATGTAGTCGAACTCATCCGGAAGGAAAGCCTCACGCCACTCGCGCATGCTTTGGAACGAGGCAAAGAGACAATCCACGTCGTGGAAATGCTTTTCCATGCCGTGGAAATACCCGTAGGTCGCCTCCTCTCCGAGCACGAGCTCGAAGGTCCTCCGAGCCTGCCGGAGGATATCCTTCTGGTGACAGAGGTAGAGCACTCGACCACCACGCTTCAGCTTCCGAAACTGCTTTATGTCGAGAGCCGAAATGACAGTCTTACCAAGGCCAGTTGCAACCACGATGAGGGCACGTTCATGGCCTTGCTTACGAACCGCCTGGAGGCGGTCCAGGCAGTCCTGCTGGTGTAGCATTGGGATCATGTCGACCACCTCCTTTCGCTTTCGGTGGAGAGAATACGCTATTAAAGGACACCAAAGAATGGCATATTTAATGCCATTAGTCAACCGCCTGGCAACTACTCAGGTTGCAAAATGGGACACTCCCAAAAACCCTGTTTTCGTGTCCCATTTGTCCCATTTAACCCTGACCCACGTGCCTCAAAATAGCTCCTCGCCCGAGCCCCGAGAAACCCTTATACTGATTGAATACTCTGGCTACTTAACCCGAACGTCCCGCAAATGCAGAATGGGCATACCTTAAATGATATGCTTATTTGTATCTTCAATGCGAACTAAAATTTTTAATATCTTTTCGCTTATCCTCCTTTCGGCTACCGGCATAATTCTTATTGCCCTGCAAGTTAAGCCCTATGGCTGGCTAGTATATGGCGCTGGATTACTATCTTTAGTTTTTGCCGAGCGGCAATTCGCCAAGCATCTCTTACTTGTTTATGTGGCTATAGCTCTTCTTGGTATTACTGCCATCACCACTGATATCAGCTATCGACACATGTTCGAGATGGGATTAGCCCTTGTCTTAGTTCTCATAATTCCGTTAACTATCGCCCGCAAATTCTATAAAGATAAGGCATTAATTCCTTACACGTTTCATCATGGGCGACGTTGGTTTCGGAGTGAAATTCTCTATATTGTTATAACAGCTATTCTTTCCTACTTTTTACTCCCTTTCTACCTTCTAAATACGGGGGCATATCTGAATTGGAATGTAGAACCGGGCTTAAGTAATATCATCAGGCTCTTTATCGGAACTAATGCGCTGGGTATTTGGGATGAACTTTTCTTCGTAAATACTGTTCTTGGAATACTCATCCGGCATATAAAATTTGGCTGGGCAAACTTAATTCAAAGCGTCTTGTTCACTTCATTTTTATATGAACTTGGCTTCACCGGCTGGGGTTTTATTTTAATATTTATCTTTGCTCTTACTCAAGGTTACATCTTTATGAAAACCAAATCTCTCCTTTATATAATTACGATTCACTTGACGCTTGATTTAATCCTCTTTCTGGCGCTTATTGAAGCCCATCATCCAGAGTGGTTATCAATTTTTATTACATAAATTTTTCACTTTATAATCAATAATAGGGTAAAAATTCTGGCTCACGAAAAGAAGGGTAGGAAATCATTATTTGATTCGAGCGACCTCTAACGTTAAGCTTGGAATGAAAAACCTCTCGGCAGTGGTCATCCAATAGGTTCTAACATCGTCCACTACTCCTCCGCAGACAACATTTTTTACTTGCGGTGAGCCTATCGAACTATCAAGCGACCTAACGGGATAAAGCCAACCTCCTGCGATAGAAATTTTTTCTTATCTCCTCTACAAGGATAATAGAGGCCGCTACGGCAATAATCAGCAACCATTCGCGTAATTCAAGTGAGGTGGTGTGCAAAATTTTCTGCATTAAAGGGTTATAGACTGCTAACAATTGAAGGAGAACTACAATGACCGTTGCTCCCACTAAGAACCTATTTGAAAACGGATTCGTCTGGAAAATAGATTTTTCTTCAGAGCGACAGTTCCAAGCATTAAACCATTGAAAAACTGCCAGAGTTGTAAGCGATATTGTCCAGGCCTTAGTAATATCAGCCTCAAAATATCCCTTGAAAAGAAACAAGGTTCCTATCGCCATCGAAATGGCCATTATAATTATCCGCTTTCCCATCAACCGATCTATCAGATACTTTTTGGGTCGTTCAAAATTACCTTGAAGCAGTCCTTTCTCCCTGGGTTCCATCGCTAGAGCGACATCCAAAAAGCCGTCAGTTACCAAGTTTAACCAAATAATTTGAGCAGCCAACAGCGGTAAGGGGTAGCCGAGAAAGAGAGCTCCGGAAATCGTAAGAACTTCACCGACGCTCGTTGAAAACAAATAGAGGACAACCTTTTTAATGGTCTTATAAATATTTCTCCCCTCTTCTATGGCCGAGACAATGCTGGTGAAATTATCGTCCAAAAGAACAATGTCGGATGCCTCTTTGGCTACTTCGGTGCCGATTTTACCCATCGCTATGCCAAGATCGGCGGCTACTAACGACGGCGCATCATTGACCCCGTCTCCCGTCATGGCAATAATCTCACCCCGGGCTCTATAGGCATTAATAATCCTTAATTTATGATCGGGAGTTACTCGAGCAAAGATCGAGATTTTTGGAAGACGAAACGCAAGTTCAGCGTCAGAAAGCTTATCAACCTCCTCGCCAATCAAAACCTCACTGCCATCCCTGTAAATGCCGGCTTCTTTCCCAATAGCCTGAGCAGTAATTTTATGATCCCCGGTAATCATTATCACCCTGATGCCGGCTGACTTGGCTTTCTCCACTGCCTCCTTAACTTCCGGCCTAAGGGCATCTTTCATACCGAAGAATCCCGCAAAAGTGAGCTTCTGGATCTTCTCCGGAGTGATATTCTCCGGTACATCGTGACTTATCGCAAAAGCTAAAACCCGAAATCCTTCTTCGGAGAGCCTAATAAATGTTTTTTCAAGCTCCTCTTTCTCCTCTTTAAATAGAGAATGAGCTTCGCCTTTTTGCCATATCCTTGACGAAAGATCTAAGATGACTTCTGGTGTGCCAACTACAGCAAGGAATCTCTTGCTGCCGACTTTATGGACTGTAGCGTGATATTTAAGCTTATAATCAAAGGGGATTTCGTCAGTCTCCGGCGACTCCCGCTCTAAATCATCTTTGTGAAATCCCATTTTTTCAGCGAAGACAAGCATGGCTGCCTCTGTCGGATCGCCAACTATCCGCCACTGATTAGTCTTTTCATCATTTACAACCCGGCTGTTAGCGCAAAAAGCCGCTATTTTCCCGGCTAGGAGCAACTCGGGATGATTAGGTGGATTAACAATGTTACCTTCAATCCTTACTTCTCCTTTAGGGTCGTAACCAGTACCGGTAACTTCGAAAAGCTTGTCCTCTATATAGACTCTTTGAATCACCATCTCGTTTTTGGTGATTGTCCCGGTTTTATCTATGGCGATAATGCGCGCCTGCCCTAATGCCTCCACTGCCTGGAGCCGCTTTACCAAAGCATTTCTCTTGCTCATCCGCCAAACTCCTGTCGCCAACACCAGGGTTATAACAATCGGCAGTCCTTCAGGAATGATTGACACAGATAGGGATACAGCCGTAGTGAACATCTCCCTCGCCGATTTCCCCAAAGCAATACCGAGGAAAAATAATGAAGTAACGATACCTGCAACCGCGAGGATAATCAGCCGAGAAAGATGGCGGATGTTAACCTTAAGAGGGATTTCGGTGTCAATGGTCGTAATTTTTTTAGCAACTTTCCCAATCGCAGTCTCGGTGCCCGTGGCTACCACTACGGCCTTGCCATTGCCGGCGACAACATAAGTGCCCTGAAAAACTATATTACTCGGATTGAGCGCCGATTTCTTTTTTCTTGCCAGTATTTCGGAAACTTTATGAACTGGTTCTGACTCACCAGTTAATATCGCTTCGTCTACCTTAAGATTTTTAGCTGTAATTATTCTAGCGTCAGCCGCGATCATCTCGCCGGCCTGAAGAACAAGGATGTCTCCTGGTACCACTTCCTCGTCCGGTAATAACACTTCTTTTCCGCCTCGTAAAACTGCCGAGTCGGCCCTGATAAGTTTCTTTAACGCTAAAAGCGTATTCTGGGCTTTACCCTCCTGAAAAGTGCCCACAACCGCATTAAATAAAAGAACGAAGAGAATAATAGAACCGTCAGTTACTTCTCCTATCACAAAAACAATCAAGCTTGCTATAAAGAGGATGTAAATTAAAGGGCTTTGAAACTGTCTTAAAAATATAAGAGCTAAGCTGCTTGTTTTCCCTGCTGGTAATTTATTGGGTCCGTATTCTTGTAAACGTCGCTTTGCTTCTTGGGCATCTAATCCGCGTTCGCTGGAAGCAAATTGCTCCATAATTTTTACAACTGGCTTCATTGACCAATTATTTCCCATTCGGCTAAGTTTACCAGAAACCGCGATCTCGCTTAATCTTGACCGAGACACCTCAAATTGCTTTCTGGAATAACCTCTCGAAAACCCTTATACTGATTGGATACTCCGGCTACTTAACCCGAATGTCCCGCCCTAAATCGCTATAAGCGATCGGGCGATCAAAATTCTTAAGAATTTTGATTTAGCCAGACAACATTTTTTATCGAGGGACCGACTCAGCCGAGGCGAGTCAGCGACCGAGTTGCCTCGATAAAAATTCATTTAAAGATTAGTCGCCAAAGCGTTAGGCGTTCCAATGGAAGATTTGGTATAACGAAAAGGTCGATTATATAAAATTAAACTAAAAGGAAATAAAAAATATGGATACACAACCAGTTCAAGATGCAGTAACAACTGATCCTGATAAGTATAAGGTTATATACGAAAATGAACGGGTACGGGTATTAGATTATCGCGATAAGCCTGGCGAAAAGACAAATAGACATAAACATCCTGCTTTTGTGCTCTATGCTTTAGGTGCTTTCAAGCGGAACATACATTTAGACAATGGAAAAGTTATACCGCGCGAATTCAAAGCCGGTGACATTATTTGGTCTGAGGCCCAAATTCATATAGGTGAAAATATTGGAGAAACCGAGACCCATGTTTTGATAGTTGAGTTAAAGTAATTTGCCGCCAAGCTACTCCGAGCGTTGCTCGGAACGCTCTAGGAAGAAAAACTTTGAAGTGGAACACATATAATAAGGGTAATTTATGCCAAGAACTAAATTAGGTAAATGGTCAGTTGGACTACACATCTTTTTCCTGATCGCAATTATCGCTTCAATCTTTCTTGCTCAAATTTTGAAAGTACTAAATTTTGATGATCATTGGTGGGATGTAACCGTGCCTATTGTGTTCTCCGCAAGCATCATTGCCTTTATCATCGGAATAATTGCTAAAAGGAAATATCAAGATGGCTCTATTTCAGTTCTCCTATCTATTCTTTTAGGGTTGTGTGTGATTCTTTTTATCATTTTCCATTCTTTATTTATCACTGATTGATTTTTTTGTCATTTACTCCGCCCGCGGGGCCCAGCCAGTTCAGTTCGCCTGCCTGCCGGTAGGCAGGGATATTTTCAAACAGACAAGCGCCAGATCTCATAAATGTTCGAAAGGGGACATACCTCGGTTGTCCCCTTTTCTTAGTTGTTGACGGTTTACTCTATAGCCCTACCTCCTCCGCATAGGAAGTGAGAGTGTTCGGATCGATCTTCTGGGCACACCCGCATCCTGCATCAGGAGAATGGGTGTGACTGCAAATGATGGAAACCATGTCTCTTCTATCCAGCCCGGAAGATGTGACTCCGTTCATCGAAGCCTCATCAAGTTCCGGGCAAGTTAGCACCATCCGACAGTCGTCCACCACCTCTCCGATGGTTGGCCTTACCTGGCTCGACATGACCGCCCCCTTCTCATAGAAGGATAGCTGCCGCCATCTCTGGCGGACACCCTTTCTTTACTACTAGGTCCGCTGCCTCATGGAGGTCGACAGAAAGTTCACTCGCAATCTCCCACGCATCCTCCCTCGGATAGCGGGCTTCCAGGAGCACCTGGAAACGCCAGTCAAGAACTTCTTGAGTAGGCCCGAGCTGGTCTTCGCGGAGTCTCTGACTGATAGACATCTTCGCCTCCCTGTAATCCAGCGGTGGCCATATAAAAACGCAAAAACCGCCATTTCTAATCCCCGACGCCAAAGCGCTCTTAGGGATAGAGTGGCGGTTTCTGCAACTGCCATCTGATAACTATGGATTACTGATAAGCTATAGCGGCCAGATGGCAATTGCAGTGAAACTCCCCTTTCCTTTCCAGAATTCTTCTTCGAGGAACCCTTTTAATGTTCAATTCTCTTTTTACCCTGATCTTGCTTGAAAGTCAATTGGGGGATGTGGATAAGAGTTTGGTCGTCCAGCATCTCGCTGTCTATGAGAAACCGCTCACCAATATTTCTTCCCTCAACCCGCTTGTTTCCCCAGCGAGGAAACTGCGCTTGTCCTCGGCTCGCTCTCTCGCTATTGCTCGAACCATGCCCGCTCGCCTCCGGAGGTTTCGGAGAAGAGATATTGGTTTCGCTTAGCTGCTATAAGAGCTTCCGCACGACAGCAAGCTACTGGGCTCCTGGTTTATTATTTGGGGGTTTGGGAAAAGAGATATTGATTCGCTGTCGTAAGACGTGAATAATAAGAGAGTCCTGCCCTCGTAGTTTAATGGACCCCAGCACCAGAACGAAGTTCGGTGCGGGGCAGGCAGAACACGAAGATTGTTCCCGGTTTTTCTCTGACGTAAGTCGGAGATAAAAACCGTAATCCCGCACATGCCCCCATAGTTCAACGGACAGAATGCGAGCTTGCGGAGCTCGTGATGCGGGTTCGATTCCTGCTGGGGGTACAAAAAGCATGGTGCGGGGCGGAGCTCATAATGTAGGTTCGATTCCTCTCGGGGGCACGTGTAAAAGCGGGTATGGTATAACGGCATTACCACAGGTTTCCAACCTGTTGACAGGGGTTCGACTCCCCTTACCCGCTCCATAGTTAATTTGTTAAAATAAGAGTATGAAATTACCCACTGCCATATTAGGATCCCTCACGATTATAATTATCTTTATTGCCTTCTTTTACGCTTATTCGCATCTTTCGGAGAGGAAGGTCGATTCACTCCTTCCTCAAACGGCAACAATTGCTGATTTTAATAATGAGGAATCAGCCGCCCCAAAAACCCCGGACGAGAAATTAGCCGCGAACTCATCCGCAACCACCACTCCTTCTTTAGGGGGATTCAAAGAGAACGAACTCCAGGAGGGGCTGGAAGGCATCAAAGCCGGCCTCGATCTTCTAAAAAATCCGATCGAATAACCCTTGACCATGGGGTCTAAATCTAGTAACTAAATAGAGCTAAATTTCGTTTTAAATGATAGAGGACGAGCCGAGGATAGTTGAACGGGCAAAAGGTGGGGAGGCCGAGGCTTTTGGCTTACTTTATGATCATTATTTGCCCCCGATCTATCGTTTCGTCTTGTTTCGAGTAAGCCATCGTGAGGAAGCTGAGGACATCACCCACCAAACTTTTTTAAAAGCCTGGGAGCGGATCGAGCAGTACGAGTCTAAAGGATATCCCTTTGGCAGCTGGCTTTACCGGATTGCCAGAAACACCATTATTGACAGTCACCGGAAAGCCAATCCGCAAGTGAATATCGAAGAGGTTACCTCTTACTTAGCCGCCGAGGAGCAATCACAGTCAGATTTTCTGGATATGAAAATTGAGTGGGAATTGCTTCTTACGGCAATGAGAGAATTAAAAGAGGTTGAACAGGAGGTACTCATTCTGCGATTCGTTGAAGATTTGACTCACCAGGAAGCAGCTCTAATAGTCGGCAAGAGTGAGGGAGCGGTAAAGCTCATCCAGCACCGGGCCCTCAAAAACCTAAAAGGAATTCTCAAAAAAAATGAGATTAACTAACGAAGAAATAACTAAAAATCTGCAAGGATTACGGAGAATAGAACCGGATGCCGAATATATCCGTAATTCGCGTCGCTTAATCTTGACGCAGAGAGCGGACTACCGCGAACCGCAACCGGGCATTTTGGTTCAGGTAGTTCGAAGTTTTAGCTTCGCTTTTGAGACTACTTTGGTAGCGGCACTTTTCCTGGTGGTGATTCTTGGCGGACTCTTCGGTTTATCAAAGTCTTTTTTTCTCCCCCCTCTTCAGGGAATTGATGAGAAAGCGCTTCTCACCGAAGCTGATGCCATTAATGAAGATATCAATCTTCAGCTAAATGAGATTGCTTACTTCGGCGTTCATAAAACAAGTACTGAAAGAGTGGTGGCTCTTGATGCTGAAAGGGTTCAATCCCAGAAAGAAAAGCTTCTTCTCACCGAAGCCGTCACCGATCAAGAAATCGATAAACTATTAAATCAGGTAATTAACGAATACTAATGAGGCGGCTCAAGCGAACCATCTTACTGGTTGGGCTAGCAATTCCTTTGACGGGAGCGTTTGTGAGTTTCAACGTAGGAACGGCCCGAGCCGAGAGCACCAGTTCAACTCTTCTTTCGGTTGATCTTCTTTCAGTTGATAGCGCCTCCCTGGCTCCTGAAGAGAAATTAGCCAAGGCCAAAGAAGATTTGGTTAGGGCCCTCGATTTATCTTTAAAGAAAGTGGAGAGCTTAAAGAACAGGCTAAACGAGCTAAATTTCCCTGAGGATAGCCGGGAGCAAACGTTGAAGAACGAAGCGTTGGGCGACCTTGATACTTATGCCGAGTATTACTTGAACGCCAAGGAAAATTTGGATAAGAAGGGGAGTTTGGACGAAGTAAAAGATCTGGCTAAAGAGATCAAGGAATACCGCGATACTACCTACACCCCGGGGGTTGAGGAGACCATAAGGTTTATCTTAGTTTTTTATAACGAAGAAGTTTTGGGGGTGGCCAACGACCGGTTTAGTAAAATCGGGGCCGATATCAAGAAACTCGATAAACTAGGCGTAGTCAGAGAAGGTGATTTCCAAGAGAAACTAGACGAGGTGACCAGTCTTCTTAAAGAAGCCGCCGACCTCCAAGGAGAAGCCAAAAAAATAATCTTAGCTACTTCCACTGATCCAGGAAAAAGCGAAGAACCCTCAGCTAAAGACATGATTGAGCAAAGCTTGAATAACGTTAAAACCGTTTACGGGATATTCCTTGAACTCAATCAATTAGTCAAAGAGGCCCTCGGGATATAAGTTTTGAAATAAAAAAACCTCTGGAATCCCAGAGGTTTTTTTATTTGCTAGGCGACGGCCTCTTTTAGGGCCTTGCCAGCTGAGAATTTAGGAACAGTTTTTGCCGGAACCTGAAGTTTTTCTCCGGTTCTCGGGTTAATACCGATCTTTGCCGCTCTCTTCCTTACTCTAAAGGTACCGAAACCTGTAATGGCAACATCCTCACCTTGGCTCATGGCCTTAGTAATGGTGTCGAAAACTGCATCAACAACGGCCTCGGCTTGACGCTTGGACTCAAGGCTAGCTTTAGACATTACTGCTTCTGCTAATTCTGATTTCTTCATCTGCTTATTCCGAAAAATAAATCCGACCTTTATTTAAGCCAATTCGTGAAGCCATTATAGCAAAAATGGCTTAAACACGCTATCCCGCACCCTTCGAGGATGAGTACTCCGTACCAAATGCGCGAAGCGCAAATCCTCGAAGGGTGCGGGACTATTTGGCGTACTCCACAGCCCGGCTCTCCCGAACAACGTTCACTTTAATCTCGCCCGGGTACTTGAGTTCCGATTCAATCTTATTGGCAATGTCTCTGGCCAGCTGGAGGGCCCGAAAATCATCAATTTTCTCAGGGACAACGAAAACTCGAACTTCTCTGCCGGCGGAAAGGGCGTAGGCCTGCTTAACACCGTCAAAACTAGTGGCAATCTTTTCCAGGTCTTCCAGTCGTTTTAAGTAGTTCTCTAAGGTGCCGCGCCTTGCTCCCGGCCGGGCGGCGGAGAGAATGTCGGCTGCTGCTACGATAAACGATTCAGGAGTTGAGAAGGGGTACTCCTCATGGTGTGATTCCATGGCGGCGATGATTTGGTCATCAATGCCATACTTTTTCAATATTTTTCTTCCCAGCTCAACGTGTGTCCCCGGGACTTCGTGGTCAATGGCTTTACCAATGTCGTGCAGGAGTGCCCCGGTTTTAGTAACCTCAACATTTACCCCCAGCTCGGCGGCCATCATGCCGGCTAGGTGAGCCATTTCTATCGAATGGACTAAAACGTTCTGGCCAAAACTGGTCCGGAAGCTTAACCGCCCCAAAAGCTGAATAATCTCTCTTGGCAAACCCAAGATGCCAACCTCATATGAGGCTTCTTCGCCGATCTCAAAAATCCGTGTGTCAATTTCCGCTTTGGCTTCTTCTACTTTTTCCTCAATTTTTGCCGGCTGGATTCGGCCGTCTTTAATTAATTTCTGAAGGGCTAATCTGGCGACCTCGCGTCGCATCGGATCAAAAGAGGAAATGATAATTGTTTCCGGTGTTTCATCAATGATGAGCTCCACCCCAGTTAATCGCTCCAATGTCCGGATATTTCTTCCTTCCCGGCCAATGATTTTCCCTTTTAAGTCCTCCGATGGGAGGGTAAGGACCGAGGTAGTCATCTCGGCCACGTGACTCCTGGCGTAGCGCTGAATCGCCTCAGTCATAATCCCCAAACTTCTCTTTTCGATCTCTTCCCGTTTTTCCCTAGTAAGCGCGGCAAGCGCTTTTGTTAAATCTTCGCTGTGCTTCTCCTCTACCTCCTTCATTAATTTCTCTTTGGCTTCTTCGGAGGTGAGTCCGGCAACCCGCGAGAGTTCTTCACGGACATTGGTCTTAATCTCTTCTAACTCCAGGTTTCTTCCCTCTATCTTTTTTATCTCTCCTGCAAGCTCTTCTCTTTCAGTCCTTAGTCCACCTTCACGCTTAACTAACTCTTCGTCTTTCTTGAAGAGACGCTCTTCTAGCCGGTCGAGGCCTGTCTTTCGTTCTTTAAGATCTTCTTTGGTTTCGTCTAAAAGACCAACTGCCTTATTCTTGGCCTCTAGTACGATGTCCTGAGCCTCGCTTTTGGCTTTACGGATGTCTTCTTTTAGGCGGCGCTCAAGAGAATCAATTCGCCGGGCGGCGAATAAGTAGCGAACGAAGTAGCCTGCAATTATGCCGACAATAACCAAGCCGGCCACAAAAGGTAGTGTGTAGGTCATAGTTGTTATAAGTAATTAATTTTTTCATTGGACGAAATAATAATATAGGGGCAGCTCAAACTTGTCAAAAGGTCGCCCAACCCTAAAGAGGGTATCAAGCGGGGAGGATGGCGAGGAGAATTGAGAGGGCAACGAATAAAGTGACGTTGCGGAGAATGATTTGGCGGGAGAGCGTCCCTTGGAGATGATGAAGGATAAGATCGTGGAAAATAAATGTGATAAGCGCCAAGAGGGCGGCCCCAGCCAAGAAGTTAATCGGCAGGAAAAACAGGATCCAAGCGACCTCTACTAATAGGAAGGCCTCAACAACCGCAACCAAGGTCAACCGCTGGGGATAATGAGGCGCCAAGACAAAATAAAACTCCCTAAAAAGGAGAAAAAAGGCAAGGAAAAGAATAATTTGGGGGGCGAAGGGAATAAAATTTAAGAGGTATAAAGCTCCTAATCCGAAGACGACAAGGAGATGGACAATCTCATAGCTCCCTTGTCTTCGGAGAAGGATTAAGTTTTTAACTCCGAGGAGGAAAAATAAAGCACCAGTCCATACAATGATTAAAATCCTCTCTAACCCAACTCCCATCGGCGGGAGAAGAATCGGCAGAGCCATAAGACCCAGTGCTGAAACCAAAAACTTCCGATTGTTAAGAGGGGGTCGGAGGTAGACAACCAAGAAGAGAGCAAAAAACAAAAAAAGCGCCCCCCACTCGGGACCTCCTCGCCGGAGGAAGTAGATCCCAAAAGCAACGACGAGGGTCTTAAGCAGTAACCCTAATACCGGATGCCTCCCCCCTAACTCTAATTTTGCTGCCATCCTTAATCTCTCCCTTAATTATTCTGTCGGCTAAATTGTCGAGAATCGCCTTTTGAATGAGTCGCTTGATGGGTCGAGCGCCGTATTCGGGGTCAAATCCATGCTCGGTAATATATTTCTTAGCTGAGGAGTCAATGGCCAATTTCATTCCCCGATCCTTCAGGTGTTCGGTAAGTTGTTTCAGTTGAATCTCTACAATCTGGGAGATGACCTTCCTGTCAAGCGCATTAAAAATAATGGTTTCATCCAAGCGGTTTAAGAATTCCGGTCGAAACTGGCTTCGGAGTGATTCTTGAATGCGACTTCGATACTCTTCCTCTTTAGCTTTATCGTTTGATTCCTCCGAGGCGGCAAAACCCATGCGCGACATGGCGCGGGAGAATTCACTGCCGACATTAGAGGTCATAATGATGATAGTGTTACGGAAGTTTACCGTTCGCCCCTTGCCGTCGGTTAATCGGCCGTTATCCAGCACTTGGAGAAGCATGTTAAAAACTTCCGGATGAGCTTTTTCAATCTCATCAAAAAGAATCAAGCTGTAAGGGCGGTGGCGAATGATCTCTGTGAGCTGTCCGCCTTCCTCAAAACCAACGTATCCGGGCGGGGCTCCTACAAGCCGAGAAGTGGTGTGGCGATCCATGTATTCGGACATGTCAATTCGGACAAGCGCTTTTTCGTCATCAAACATAAATTCGGCTAGAGCCCTTGCTAGCTCGGTTTTTCCAACTCCAGTTGGCCCCAGGAACATAAATGATCCCAGCGGCCGATCAAGAGGAGCTAGCCCCGTTCTCGCTCTCCGGAGAGCGCTTGAAACGCCTCTAATGGCTTCGTCTTGGCCGATAACTCGCTCTCTCAAAACCTCTTCAATTCTCTTCAGTTTCTGACCTTCGGATTCCAAAATATTTTGCATTGGAACGCCTGTCCAGCGGGTAATCACTTCCGCCACATCCTCTTCGTCAACTTCTTGTTTCAAAAACTGGCGCTTCCCCCTACTCTTTCCTTGGGCCGGCTTAGAGAAATATTTCTTCTCAAACGATTTATACTCTTTAGTGGCGGCTGGTAACTCGCCATAAATGATTCTTGCCACCCGCTCCAAGTCGCCTTCCCGCTCGGCCACTTCCTTTTCTCTTTTTAGAACATCCACCCGTTCTCGGAGGGCGTTTAATTTTTCGAATAGCATTCTCTCGGCCTCCCATTCAGCTGAGAGGTCTTCATTCTCGCTTCGTAACTCTTCTAGCCGCTTCTCAATTACTTTGACTCTTAGAGTGCCCGCCTTACTAGTCTCACTTTTAAGAGCGGCTTTTTCTATCTCTAAGGAGGTGATTTCGCGGCGAACCTCACCAATGTCTTTCGGTAAGCTGGCGCTTTCCAGTTTTCTTGCCGCGGCTGCTTCGTCTATTACGTCCACTGCCTTGTCCGGCAAGAAGCGGTTGCTGATGTAACGGGCAGAGAGGTTGACTGCTGAAATTAATGCCTCGTCGCTAATGCGAAGACCATGGTGGAGCTCATATTTTTCCTTGAGACCGCGGAGGATAGTAATGCTATCTTCAATGGTCGGCTCCTCCACTAAGACCGGCTGGAACCGGCGCTCTAGGGCCGGGTCTTTTTCAATATGGCGTTGAAATTCTTTAAGAGTAGTGGCGCCAATAGCATGAAGCTCGCCTCGTGCCAAAGCGGGTTTTAAAAGATTAGAAGCGTCAATTGCCCCTTCGGCCGCTCCAGCGCCGACAATAGTGTGAATCTCATCAATGAAAAGAATGATTCGGCCGGCAGAATTCTGGATTTCACGGATGAAGGCCTTCAGGCGATCTTCAAATTCGCCCCTAAATTTGGTGCCGGCAATCAAGGCCCCTAAATCAAGAGTGACCACTTCTTTGTCTTTGAGTGTTTCAGGAATGTTGCCGGAGACAATCCTCTGTGCCAAGCCTTCAACAATAGCGGTTTTACCAACTCCCGGTTCACCGATTAGAATCGGGTTGTTTTTGGTTCGGCGAGAGAGAATCTGAATCACTCGGCGCAATTCCTCCTCTCGACCGATAACCGGATCGAGTTTGCCGTCTCTCGCAAAATCGGTGAGGTTGATTGAATATTTCTCAAGCGCTTGAAACTTACTCTCAGGCATTTCATCAGTAATCCGAGCTCCGCCGCGAAGCTTGGCTACACTACGGAGAACTGACTCCCGCCTTAATCCGAAACGCTCAAGAATAAGTTGGGCGGCTGACTCCACCGTCAAGATTCCCAGAAGCAGGTGCTCGGGTGAAATAAATTCATCCTTGGCGCCCGCGGCAGCTTTAGCGGCTCGATCGATAACAAGCATTACCTCCTGCGAAAGATAAAGCTGACCAACGGCAGCCGTTGAAAAAACTTTTGGAAGCTTCTTTAGCTCCTCATCAATCGCGTCGTTTAAGACCTCTAAATTGACGCCGGCATGAGTAATAATAGGCCTGACTAAGGAGTCAGGGTCAGCGATGAGGGCTGACAAGAGATGGAGGGCTTTAAACTCACCGTGGTTTTGGGCCACAGCCAGATCTTGGGCCCGCTGGAGAGCTTCTTGAGCTTTTATAGTGAAACGATTAAAAGGATTCATCTTATAAGAACAGTATTAGAGTAAATTTCTTAAAATGTCAAGTTCAACTTACTAACTTAATGATGCGTTCTAGCGCCATATCAATTTCTTCTTTTGTGGTCGGTCTACCTAAAGTGAAACGTAAACTCTGCTTTGCTCGTTTCTCGCCCATTCCCAGGGCGGTGATAACATGGGAGGGCTTTGGCGCTTTTGCTGAACACGCCGAACCCGCGGAGACCGCCACCCCCGCTTGATCTAACTTAATCAAGAGATCCCCACCCTCTTTGTTAGGAAAACAGATGTTGAGGTTATTCGGCAGGCGGTTGCCCAGTGAGCCATTAAGCTCAATCTCCGGTACGGCTCTCTTCAGCTTTTCCCAAAAATAATCCCTTAAACTCCCAATTCTCTTTGCTTCTTCTTCGCGATCGTGGCTCACGAGCTCTACCGCCTTACCTAAGCCGACAATTGCCGGCACATTTTCTGTTCCGGCGCGGAGGCCGAGCTCCTGGTGGCCGCCGGTAATAATCCGGCCGAGATAAGGCTCCCATTCGTTTCTTAAAACTAATATCCCCACCCCTTTGGGACCATAAATTTTATGACCGGAGATTGAAAACGCATCCACCCCAAGCTCTTGCAAGTCCATCTTAAAGAACTGAAAAGCTTGAACAATATCGGTGTGAAAGAGAGGGTACTGCAAGAGAAAATTTTCTTCCCTCAACCCGCTGCGCTGCCCCAAAGAAAGTTTTTTCTTGCTTTCCCGAAATTCGGAAATTATTCTCGCGACTTCTTTAATTGGCTGGATGGTGCCAATCTCGTTTGAGGCATAAATGATAGAAACAAGCACCGTCCGCTCGTTCAGGGAATTTTTTAGCGCTTGGGGATCTATGAATCCCTCCCTGTTTACTCCGAGACAGACCACTTCTACTCCGTCGGCCGTGAGCGTACGGGCGGTTTCCAAAACTGAAGGATGCTCAATCGCCGAAACTATAATTCTTGGTTTATCAATTCCCTTGCTGCCTGCCGCTACTCCTCTAACTACTAAGTTATTAGCCTCGGTGGCCGAACCGGTAAAAACAACTTCGCTGAATTTTACATTTAATTCATCGGCAATAATTTCTCGGGAATGGTCTAAGGCGGCCTGCGCCTTTTGTCCCCAGGAATGAATTGAGCCGGGATTACCAAAATGCTCGCTAAAATATGGCTCCATCGCTTCTCTTACTTCCGGAGCTACTGGGGTGGAGGCGGAATAGTCAAGATAGACTTTCTCCATAGAAAATGGGGTAGCAAAAATTATGATTTTACCACCTCTAAAACTTTCTTCTTGATCTGATTCAGCAGTTTTTTATCTTCTTCAAGTTTTTTGCGGACGGTCTCAAGGCCTACACCGAGCTTTTCCTCGCCGAAGCTGTAGCTCGCGCCGCTCTTTTTCACCACTCCTTGATTCAGGGCCATATTCAACACATCACCTTCGTAAGAAATCCCTTCGCCGAAGATAATATCGAACTCCGCTACCCTAAAAGGCGGAGCAACTTTATTTTTAACTACTTTGGCTTTTACCCGATTTCCAACTGCCTGATCTCCCTTCTTTATTTGAGCTATTCGGCGAATATCAATTCTCACTGAAGAATAAAATTTAAGCGCCCGGCCGCCGGGAGTCGTTTCCGGGTTCCCCCACATTACGCCTATCTTTTCTCTTAGCTGATTGATAAAGACAATCATAGTTCCACTCTTCGCCGCGATGGCAGTGAGCTTCCTTAGGGCTTGGGACATCATCCGAGCTTGGAGTCCTATGTGCTGGTCTCCCATCTCACCGTCGATTTCTCGCTGGGGAGTTAACGCTGCCACAGAGTCAACCACGATAACATCGATAATTCCGGAGCGGACTAAACTCTCCAGAATATTTAACGCCTCTTCTCCACTCGAGGGCTGAGAGACTAAAAGTTCATTCACATTCACGCCTATGCGCTTGGCGTAATCCGGATCCATGCCGTGCTCGGCGTCAATAAAAGCCGCGCGGCCACCCTGCTTTTGCGCTTGGGCGATGACATTCAACGCCAAGGTGGTTTTGCCGGAAGATTCGGGACCAAAGATTTCAACGATTCGCCCCTTAGGCAGACCGCCGACCCCCAAGGCGAGGTCAAGCGACAATGAACCCGTCGGAATAACTTCAACATTTACGCCCCGAATTTCCCCTAACTTCATAACTGCTTCTTCGCCAAACTTGGTTCGCAGAGCCTGGAGAAGTGAATCCAGATCACCTGATTTTTCTTGCACTTTTTCTTTTTTAACCATTATTGGGGTTGGTAGAACACCTGTTTTACTATCCTCGTTTCCCGACCGAGGAAACGTTTGGCTCTAAACTCCAGGGTATTTAAGCCCGTTTCCAGCTGAACTTCCTTTTCAAATTGACCTCTCTCGTCAGGATAAACCACTTCGTTGTTTAAGGTAAGAGTGTCTCCGGGATTTACTTTGCCAGTGACGTTAATAGTCTGACTGGTAGTTGTTTCAGGGAGAGTTACATCAAGAGTCGGCATTCCCAAGATGCTGTCTACCCGGAAGCCAAGGAAGCCCAGCACGATGAGAACTATGAAGACAATCCAAACTTTCTTGCTGCTAATTCTTTGCAGGCTAAAGCGGTTGGCGGGCAGTAAATCCGCAGAGCCAGAAGAATGGATCTCGGAGGACTGGCGGAAACTCCGCCAGAGAAAGTTGGGATCAGCATCTAGGACGCCGGCGACCTTAAAAAGATACCCTCTGATATAGGGCTCGGAAGGGAGATTTTTGAAGTCGCCGCTGACCAAAGATACGATAAAACGTTGCGGCACGTCAGTTAGATCAGAAAGCTTACCGGCGTCCATCCCCTTGGATTCCATGAGCTCCTTCAAGATTGATGTTATGTTTTGACGTTCTTCCCGTTCCAAGATTATTTTAAACTATTCCTGATTTTCCTCATTGATAAAAACCGGACGGGGTTTAGCTCCCTCGGCGAAGCCCACTATGCCGCGCTCTTCCATTATATCAATTAATCTGGCGGCCCTGGCGTAACCAATTTTTAGCCGTCGCTGGAGGAGAGAGGCCGAGGCCTTCTTGGCCTCTTTTACGACTCTTATCGCCTCTTCGTAAAGATCGTCGTCTATACCATTTTCCTCTCCAAAATGATCAACCCTTGGCCGACTTAAGCTTCTGGCTGCCTCTTCGCCAAGATGGTTACTCTCAAAAGCCGGATTCTCTCTCCGAATAAATTCAACTACGCTCTTCACTTCCTCCTCGCCTACATAGGTCCCTTGAATTCTTCTGGGCTTACTCATCTCGGCCGAAAGAAATAGCATATCTCCTCCGCCCAAGAGGCTTTCCGCCCCGGCCATGTCCAGTATAGTGCGGGAGTCAACCTGACTCGCAACCTGGAGAGCCATTCTTGAAGAAATGTTGGCCTTGATTAGCCCCGTGATGACTTCCACCGAAGGTCTTTGGGTGGAGACAACCAAGTGAATACCCGTAGCTCGCGCCATCTGCGCCAACCGAACAATTGACCCTTCAATCTCTCTGCCGTAAGCGCTCATAAGGTCGGCCAATTCATCTATGATGATTACAAGATATGGCATAGGGTCGTTACGCCGCTCGGCATTATGACCGGCAATGTCTCTTTTGCCGGCTTTGAGTAACACTTCGTAGCGCCGTTCCATCTCGTGAATGGCAAATCCGAGAGCTGCGATGGCTTTTTTACCATCGATAATGACAGGTGTCAGAAGATGAGGAATGCCTTCGTAGACGGAGAGCTCCACTCGCTTGGGGTCAATAAGAATAAAGCGGAGAATCTCGGGTGAGTTTTTATAGAGCATGGAGAGAATAAGGGAGTGGATGGCAATGGATTTTCCGGAGCCGGTTGACCCGGCGATCAAAAAGTGAGGCATGCGGGAGAGATTTACGAAAATCGGCTCACCGGCGACGTCCCTCCCTAAAGGAAAGCCCAGATTAGCCGATTTTTTAAACTCGGGGTAAGCGAGGATGGCGCCAAGCCGGACAATGCTGCCGACTTTATTTGGAATTTCAATTCCGACTAAAGAACGGCCGGGAATAGGAGCTTCAATCCTGATAGGATGGGCGGCTAAAGCTAGGCTTAGATCAGACCGGAGAGCGATAATGCGGGAGAGTTTTACTCCTTCGGCCGGTTTTAAAGTGTAGCGGGTAACCTTGGGGCCGATAGTAATTTCTCCCATCTCTACCGGGATACCGAAACTCTCCAGGCTTCTTTTAATGATATTGGCATTGGCTCGCAAGTCGCCGACGACTGGCTTTTCGGTCGATGATTTTAAAAGATTCAAGGGCGGCGGCACGTAGGTTCGGCTTTTGTGGATCACTTCTTTCTCAAGTGCCAAGGGGAGCGGCGAGGATGCGGCAACGGAGGTAGAGGGCTCAACTATCCTCGGCTTTTCAATCTCCTCTTTCTTTTCTTCTGACTGAACCTCGTCAGAAGCACCCGTCGGGGGCGCCCCCGGCATAATAATCTTCGGCTCTTTAGGTTTTAAGAATGGGAGGTGGAGATTTAAAGGAGCATTTAAAATGACGAGGACAGTTACTATGAGAATCGTAAAGTTGATGACTAAGGCCGCGGCGGTGCCGAAAAGAAGACCTAAGCTGCCTAAGGTGCTACCCAAAAGGCCTCCGCTTTCGGAGGAGATAAGATCAATAACCCCCAAGCCAGCCATCACAAAGAAAGCGGAAGCGATAAGCGCTGGACCCATCACCACCCGCTTGGCTTGAGTAAGGAGATTTAATCCAATCAGAAAGAGGATTAGAGGGGCGAGAAAATAGCCCCAGCCGAGGAGTTTTTGAAGAGCGCTAAAGATAAAATCACCCGCTGGCCCGGCTGCCTCGAAACCTGCGAGGACAAGAAGAATAGCTAAGCCCAAAAGGGCGATAGCCACAATGCTCATTTTGGTTTCGCTATGCAAAGTCTTCTTAGGAAGATTCGGCTCCGGAAATTTATTTCGTCTCTTCCTTCTTTTTCTTGCCACCTCTTAAATTTAACAGCTATTGCCTTTAATTTAAACTGTGCTTACCATAGAGGCCAGAATGACAGAACCCCTTTTTAACAATTCCAGCGGCGGCAAGCTTACCGTCAAGGAAGCGGCAACTGAAGTTATCGCCTTTATGCAGGCGGAGCCCGGCCGTTCTTACAAGGTAACTATTGGTACTGATTCGGAAGTATTTGATAAAACCTCGGCTGATTTTGTCACCGCCATCGTTGTTCATCGCATCGGCAACGGCGGCCGATTCTTTTGGCGGCGAGATGAGCTTCACAAGCTCTACACGATGAGAGACAGAATAATGCAGGAGGTGATTGTATCTATTGAAATTGCGAAAACAGTTTTGAGTTATCTAAGACAATTTGATACTCCTCAATATGATCTAGAAGTTCACGTTGATGTCGGCACTAACGGCCAATCAAGTAAAATGATCCAAGAATTGGTGGGAATGATTCGCGCCAACAACCTTGAGGTCAAAACTAAGCCCGAGGCCTACGCCGCCTCCTCGGTGGCAGACAGATATATCTAGAGCTACTTCAGCTTGCTCTCAATAAATTTTCTTACGCCGGCGTAGTTATCGATTCCTTCTTTGGGGATTAGGATGTAGGCGCCGATTGGGTCTTGGGAACTCACAAGAACACCGGTTTGGAAATCCAGGGTGATGCTATTAAATTTCTCTACATTAATATTACCTAACTGGGGAATAAGCTCTCCAACACTAAAGTTTGATTGGGATCTAGCGACTTCCGGCAAAATCTGGAAGAAAAATTTTGTGCGGTCGGCGGAACCTTGCTCGCTTAGTTTGTCAAAAATAGCTTTTATCAAAAGGTGCTGGTGTCTTTCCCGGAAGAAATCTCCTTCCGGCGCGAATCTATTTCTAACGAGGAAAGCCGCCTGGTTACCGTTTAAATGATTTAAGCCCTTTTTAAGGGTAAAGCCGCTTACCGGATCAGTAACCGGAGCTTCAAGGACAACATCCACCCCGCCCAAGTTATCAACTACTTTCTCCACGATTCCCAAGTTAACGATGACATATTTTTCCGTTTCCACTCCGGTTATTTCGGGCATCTTGACGAGAAGATCATCAACTTTTTTACGTTTAGCAACTTCGTTTAATTTAAAACTCTCGCCGCCGAAAGTGCCGTAGAGGTCGCGGGGTAAAGAAATAAGGTTTACCGTTTTTGTGTCGGCGTTGTAGTAAACAAGGACAATGGAATCAGCCAGCTCGGGAGCATTGTGCCACTGGCCTCCTTCTCCGGGAGAAACTTGTCCCAGAACTAGTAGAGCCAAATCCTGGCTTATTCCGATTTTGCCGTTAAAAAAATAGACTCTTTGCCAGAATAATATCCCGCCGATTAGGAGTCCTGCCACCGCAGCCAAAGTAAAAATAACTAAGGTTTTTCTCATCTTTCTTGACTATTCAAAATATAAAAATTACGAAACAGCTCGGCTACTAAAATCGGGCCTGTGCCTCCCGGCGTGGGGGTGTAAAAACTTAGTTTTCCCCCATCTTCCGCCGAAAAATCGCCGGACACTTCGCCATCGGGAGAATAATAATATCCGAAGTCGATAACGCCTGCGCCGGATTTTAGCATATCTGATTTAATGAGTCCTGCCTGGCCGACTCCAGTAATAATAAGATCCGCCCGCTTAAGCAATTCCAAATCGCTGCCCCTCCTCAATAAAAAGAGGTTTTTACACTTTCTTGTGAGCCAGACACTAACCGGCTTACCTACCAAATTACCCAGCCCGACTACTGCTACTTCTGCTTTCTCTAAGTCAAAATTAACTTTTTCTAAAATAGTTTTTACAGTCGCGACTGCCGGAGGAAAAACCGGATTTCGGCCATTGTAAAGGGCGCCTAGTGCTCGCTCGGTCAAGACATCAACGTCCTTCTTGCGCGGAATGGCATTCAAAACATAGTGGGGATTGAGTCCTTGCGGAAGAGGCAGCTGGAAAACGGTTCCGCCGACCGGGTTTTTTCCCACGAGCCGCCTTACCTCCTGCCGCAAACCGTCATTGCCAAGTTCAGCCCGTAGATTATAGAGCCGGAAATCAACTCCCAGCTCTTTAGCCACCCGTTCCTTTTGTTTTAGAAAACTGGCTGAACGGGGATCATCACCGACAAGAATGGCCGCAAAAATCTTTTCCGGTTTTGGTAATTTTTTAAGATGTTCGATTATCTCTTTCGAGATAGAATGACCGTCTATTTTCACCAACTTAGTATATAAGGGACGAAAATCATTAATCCAATAATAACGGCGCCGACGGAAGCCGAAAACACGATGGCGGCCATTAAGTCCTTTACTATTCTTGCCTGCTCATTGTATTCCGGCGACAAAAAATCCATTACTCGTTCAACGACAGAGTTCAAAAGCTCAAGCACCAAAACAGCAAAGATCGCAGCGAGAAGCACTACTTTTTCAAGAGGGCCGGTGGGAAAATAGAACATAGCTGCGACAACAACGGCAGCGATAACTAGCATCACCTTAAAGCTTTTTTCGTAGAGGATAGTTTCTCTAAAGCCGTCGAGGGCAGCTCCAAAGCCTTTAGCTAACCTCTTTTCTTTTGGCATTATCCTAAAAATCTTCTGGCCGGGAATTTACGACAGAGCTTTAAGACAGCTGCTTTTGCTCCCGCCTTTTTGTGGAGCGCTTGATGGATGAGTCGTGCCACTTCAACCATTTCTTTTTCTTTCATCCCGCGCGAAGTGAGAGCCGGCGTTCCCATTCTTATGCCGGAGGGTTTAAAAGGTGAAGGATCTCCGGGAACCGAATTTCTGTTAGCAATAATACCTGCTTTCTCTAGTTGTTTTTCCGCCTCCATGCCGTCAAGGCCAAAGTTTCTCACATCCATGAGAATAAGATGGCTGTCTGTTCCTCCGCTTACCAGATTAAAGCCCAGTTGCTTAAGCTCTGCCGCGAGGGCTTTTGCGTTTTTAGCGATTTGCCTGGCATAAGCCTTAAAAGAGGGCTGACTGGCTTCCAAAAAGGCCATTGCCATGGCGGCGGTGGTGTTATTATGTGGCCCGCCTTGGAGACCCGGGAAAACTGCCCTGTCAATTAAAGCCGGGAGGTCAACTTTGTTTTTCTTTGCGACGGGGGACGCCCGATTAATAAAAAGAATAGCTCCCCTGGGTCCTCGGAGTGATTTGTGAGTGGTAGTCATTACCACGTCGGCGTGGGGAAAAGGCGCAGGATGCACTCCGCCGGCTATGAGCCCCGCAATGTGAGAGATATCGGTTAGGTGATATGCCCCGACACTCTTTGCAATCTCGCCGAATTTTTTGAAATTAACTTTTCTGGGATAAGCGGTAAATCCTGAAACAATAACTTTGGGCCTATGTTTCCTTGCCAGCTTTGCCACCTCAGCGTAGTTAATCAATCCCGTTTTAGGATTGATGCCAAACTGAACACTCTTCCAAAATTTTCCGGTAGCCGAAACTTTATGCCCGTGAGTGAGGTGTCCGCCATCGGCAAGCTTCATCCCCATAATCGTTTCGCCCGGTTCTGCCAAGGCAAAATAAACTGCGAGGTTTCCCGGCGAACCGGAATAGGGCTGAACATTCACGTGCCATTTTCTTGGATCTAAACCAAAAACTTTTAAAGCTCGCTTCTGGGCAAGAGTTTCAATTTTATCGTAATAAAAATTACCGGGATAATAGCGCTTTCCGGGATACCCTTCGGAGTATTTATTGGATAGAGGAGTACCTAAAATTTTCAGCGTTTCTAGGGGAGCGAAATTTTCAGAAGGGATTAAAGCCAAGGTCTCCCTTTGCCGCTTAATTTCCTTTTTTATTAAATTCTCTAAAATCGGGTCGCGAAAAGCCATGGGTCAAGAATAGCAAAAATCTAGAAAGTAGAAAATAGAATCTAGAAGTAGAGAAGCCCGCCCGATGACAGTGCATCGGGACGGGCTTCGGTTGAGGGTTCAGCTACTCGCGTGGACGCTTACGACGCCGGACCAGTCGCCCACTCGGGGGGTGACGACTATCGAGTAAGCAGAACTCCAGATTCCACTCCCCGTTCCAGTAGATGAAGGGGAAATACAGGTTCCCGGGCTGGTCTCTCCTGACTACGTCTGGAAAGAGAAGGAAGGAGATGATCCCCCATTCTTCCGGAAACTCATCGCGGCGTTCCAACATGTACTCGATCTGATCTTGGCCGAAATCAGCCTCGACTTCCCGAGCTCGCATCAGCAGATCCTCGCCGGAGATCCAGAGTTCGTCGTCCCCGCAGATGGGGACAAGCTCGAGGGCACTGATGGGAACTGGTTTTGCTGCGATCTGAACGGGGAGCAATCCTCTCTCCCTCAATTTGTTACGGAAGAGACTTGCTCCACTGACTCCCGACATAGTTGTTCCTCCTCAAAATTGTGTTACGGTACAGCCCTCACGTTTACCACATTCGTTTCTTCTCGTAAAGCAGTCTTCTATTTTCTAGATTCCATTTTCTAGCTACAATTGGTCCATGGTTCTCTCTGACAGGGACATCAAAAAAGCCATCGCTTCAGGCAGAATAAAAATCACCCCCAAACCGGATTATTCAAAGCAGCTGGGCTCCTGCTCCATTGATTTTCATTTGGGAAACCGTTTCCGTGTCTTTAAACATTCGACTCATCCTTTCATTGATTTAATGGGCGATGTTGATGTGGCAAGCATTATGGAAGAAGTCGTGATACCCAAGGGGAAGCCCTTTATTCTTCAACCGGGGGATTTTGCCATTGCCACCACGGTCGAGCGCTTGAAGCTCGCCTCGGACATTGCCGGTCGGATTGAGGGCAGAAGTTCGCTGGGGCGACTGGGAATTATTGTCCACAGCACCGCCGGGCTTTTTGATCCTGGCTGGGACGGCAAACCAACGATGGAGCTCGGGAATTTAGGAGTGATGCCAGTGACGCTTTATCCGGGAATGAGAATCTGCGCCTTCACTTTTGAGGAGGTTTCTAGCAAAGTAGAGGTGCCTTATTCCAAAAAGAAGGGCGCCAAATACGCCGGGGCGAAGAACGCCGATGCCTCCAAGCTCGGAAAAGAAGTTAAGCAAGAAATAAAGAAGGGAAAATGACATCTACTAAACAAATTCCGCGATCGCGGAATTTGTTTAGTAGTGAGCTATAGCAACTTTTCAAGTTCCAGGAAAGTGAATTTGAGTCCGTTAGCGGATTCGCCTTCTTCGCGAAAGACCTCCTTTTTAAATTGCGAATGATCAGGGAAGAAAACATCTCCTTCAAAATTCTGGTGGACCAAGGTGAGATAAAGCTTGTGGGCTTTGCCGATCGCCTGACGGTAAATCTCCCCGCCGCCCATAATGAAGATTTCGTCGTTTTCTATCTCTTTAGCTTTCTCTAGGGCCTCTTCCAAAGAGGGGACTACAAGGCAGTCAGGGGCGCTGTAGTTTTTATCCCTTGTAAGGATGATATTGGTTCGATTCGGAAGCGGTTTTCCGATTGTCTCATATGTCTTTCGACCCATGATGACCACGTGGCCCGTGGTCAGTTCCTTGAAGCGGCGCATGTCCCCTGGAATGTGCCATAAAAGCTGATTATCTTTTCCAATCGCTCCATTTTCAGAGATAGCAGCAATGATAGAGACTTTCGGTCGCATTACAATATTCTAGATTCTATTTTCTAAATTCTAGATTCTGTCTAGCTGTTTCTGATTCATAAAAGCCGCCGGCGACTGTAAAATCTCCTTTAATTGGCGGGTGAGGGTCATATCCTTCGAGAATCACGTGCTCCGGCCTAAAGTCGTCAAAGCTTCTCACTGATGGATTAATTTTTAAAGAGGGGAGAGGTCTTGGCTCGCGAGTGATCTGCTCCTTTGATTGCTCTAGATGATTTTCGTAGATATGAACATCGCCAAAAGTGTGGATAAAATCTCCCGGCTCGTATCCGGTCACGCGAGCTAGAATATGAGTTAAGAGAGCGTAGCTCGCAATATTGAACGGTACTCCCAAAAACATATCGGCGCTTCTTTGATAGAGTTGTAGGGATAACTTGCCGTCTTTAACACTAATCTGGTACATGTTGTGGCAAATTGGGAAGTAGCTCGTATCTTCACGAGTTGCCATTGTGTAGAGATATTCCGGATTCCAAGAAGTGACTATCGCATTTCTGGCGTATGGGTCTTCCTTAATCTCATCAATTACCCACTTTAGCTGATCGATAGTGCGGCCCGGTGTACGAGTGGGCCACTTGCGCCACATCTCTCCGTAAATTCGAGGTAGTTCTCCGTGCTCCTTAGCAAACTTAGCATCAGTCGCGATTTTATTGATAAACTCTTCCTTGCTTAGCTCTTTTATATCCGCTCCCTTAGCCTTCTTTTTATAAATCTTGTAAGGATAGTCGTCCCAAATATGGACGTTATTATCAATTAGATATTTAATATTTGTTTGGCCGGACAAGAACCAATAAAGCTCATGCAGAATCCCGTGCCAGTAGGTTTTTTTCGTCGTTAGAAGCGGGAACCCTTTTGATAAGTCGTACCGGGTTTGTCTGCCGAATAAGCTATATGAAGCCATCCCTGTGCCGCGGTCAACATTTTTCACACCATCGGCAATGATCTCTTTTAGGAGATTTAAATATTGATACTCCGGGTGATCCGCCTGTGGTGAGCTTTGTCGAACCATCATTCCACTACAAAAACTTTATCGGTTCCATAATAGTCCTGCCAGTTGGCGTTATAATATGCGAACATCCGCTCAAGGCGCGCCTGATCCAGCTCTTCCAGCGAGAGTTCGTTAACTATCTTTCTCAACTGGGTTTTTACTTCAGCCACCTTAGCTTCGTCATTAATTATTTTTTCAAATTCAGCTAGGTAGCCGTAGCCGGCGTTTTTATCGATTGTGGCATTGGCTCCAAGATATTTATACTCGGTTCGTTCCCGGGACCACTTGGCTTGGTACTCAAGGCCGGATTTGAGCACCAGTTGGTCCAGTTCTTCCAAAGATAATTTTGGGGTTTCTGCTTCAAATTCAATACGGCCGACGGTATTGGCGCTCGTCCCCTCGTCCACCGAAACCTTAAGCACCAGAATCACCTTTTCATCGGCCTGCCTAGTTCTTAGGGAGAAGTTTTTTGCATTTTTGAGAAGGGCCTGGATGGCCTCTTTCTCTTCTTCTTTAAGAAGTGGGGCAATGTTTTCATAAAGCTGATTCAGGTCGCCGCCCATAAAATAATGATTTAGCTGTTTGTGAGAGCTTACCTGCTGCAGGCCGGGATCTTTTTCTTTCATGCGCGCGAGCAAGCCGTCAGCGCTTTCTTTCCCTCCCAAAAGACACTTAATCTCTACTTCGTAGGACGACATTGGATTTAGATTAGACCAGATTCTAGCCTAAAGCCAGACGGCCGGCGCCCGTTACAACCCAGATAGCAAAAGCGGCTGAAGCCAGGGAAAGAAAGACAAATTTTGCTGGGCTTAGCTTGTAATAAGCAAGCATCTCCAGCCCGATTTCATCCGGTAAAGGAGAAAATAGTACGATAACGCCCGAAAAGAGGGTGATGAAATGGAAGGGACGTGAGTGGAAAAGTTGAATCAAGTGAAACCGGTGTTCACGGCGGAAAGGGCGGCGGTGATGATTCTTATAATCTTCCCAGATTTTTTCGAATTCGGTAAAAATACCTCCCTTAAAAAACTTCCAGATAATTATATCCGAAAAAAGAGAACCGATACTACCAACAGCAACAATCATCCAGATATTGGCGGTCTGTCCTAAATAGAAAAAGCTGGCGGCTGCCAAGGGGGTAGCGAACGTAAAGGGCCAGAGAAGTCCGGCAATGAGGGCTCCTAAATAATCTAATTTACCAAGCTCGGCGAAGGAGTCAAACACGCCGGTCCAAGACAAAATGACGGCTATAACAAGCGACAAGACAAAGAGAGTGATATTGGGATACTTAATCTTCATCACCCTTTAATTATACCAGGTCGCTTATTTAAGAAACTTAATGGAGTTAACGGCGGCCTCAAAGTCCGTGAGATATGGACCGAAATCAATGGCCCTCTTGATGTCATTTTGGTGAGCGCTTGTCTCTTCCAGGCTGCGATAGTTGAAGTAAACAATCCGGTTATTATGAGAGACGATGTAAATTGTGTAAGAGATACCCCTAACACTTCCTTTTACAAGATAGGCGGGGTAGTCGTTAACAGTTAAGTTCCTGGCTTCGGTTTGGCCGGTCTCCGCCCCGGCTATCAGATTCTTATAGTAGGCCTCGGGTGTTTCTTCGGATTCAGCAGCGGCAACAACTAACCCCTTTACGAATTGCTGTTCTTCAGCGGAGTATTGGTTGAGTAGCTCGGGAGAGGTCAAGCTCGCCCCTTTTAACAATCTTCCCTCTTCGCCGCGCACAATCCAAGCGGGAGGGTGCATAATTCTGAATGTGCCAGTAGGATCTTTGTATTCTTTGAGGCCCGCTTGTTTTTTCGACTCGTCAGAGGACCCAAGCTTTTCAAAAAAAGTGTCAAAGAACGAGGGGCCTTCTTGCGATACAGCCCCTCCTTCACTGGAGGCATCGGGAACATCTGATATACCCTTTTTATTCCAAAAGTAATATCCCGCCCCACCGGCAATAATTAAAATAACGACGAGCAGTAAAATTAAATTTCTTCTATTCATAGGTTCCCAATTCTACCACAATTTGACTGAATCAGCCTCTTGCTTAATAAATAAGATAGCTCTTCGTCTATCCGAGGGAGGTTAAACATGCCTCAGTGGGCATTGATACTCGTTACCGTCTGGCTTGTGCTGGGTTTCATCAGCGTCTGGTTCTTGCAGCACCGAGGGGATGGGAGACTCGCTTTCCTTCGGCGCTTTTTCGGCGGAATCATCCTTGTCCCATTGTCTCTAGGAGCCTTTGCGCTAGGGGATATCCAAAGCATGATGGCGCTCCGCAAAGCGAAAAGGGAGTCCTCCAAGACCCCCGTCGGTCACTAGTCTCGCCCAGCACGGAGGAGACGCTCTGTTACTCCGCAGCACGCCTCGCCCGTCCGAAGTCCGCCAACCAGCAGACGAAGGAGGGGCGGGGCATCTTCTTTTTAGAAACGCAATCTCTATTTCTTATTGATCTGCTTCCAAAGCCAGACGCCTAACAAAACGAGGTCTACGAGAAGCACGAGCCAGAAGATAGAACCCCAAAGGCCCCATCCTCCGCCCATCATTCCGTATCCTCCTCCCCAGTTCATCATATTAAAATTATACCAGATTTAATTTTGGGGTGAGCGACGGGACTCGAACCCGCAACAACCAGCTCCACAAGCTGGGGCTCTGCCGATTGAGCTACGCCCACCATAATTTCAAGCTGAGAATAACAATTTGGGATATTAAAATCAATTGTGCCCCTGCGAGGAATCGAACCTCGATTTCAGGTTTAGGAAACCCGCGTTCTATCCGTTGAACTACAAGGGCGAAGCTATTCAAAATATATTCAAATCTTCAATCAATTGCAATTTTTAATAAAGCTCGCTAAAATTTTTACGCTTGCCGGAGTAGCTCAGTGGTAGAGCGTCGCCCTGAAGAGGCGAGCGTCCGGTGTTCGATTCACCGCTCCGGCACAGGCCCTCCCCGTAGTTCAACGGACAGAACAAGAGGTTTCTAACCTCTAAATGCGGGTTCGATTCCTGCCGGGGAGACAAAGAACGGGCTGGCGTACTGTGCCCGTTCGTAGCTTTAGCGCAGGAAGGTGATGGTGGTACCCCAGTAGCAGAGCAAAGCTCGCCACACGGCATGGCTCGCTACGGGGCAGGCGCGTGCTGGGCTGATTATTATGCATTTATCAACTTGCTGAATAGCATGTGCTATGCTAGGATAGTAGTATATGGGATATAGTCTGAGAGAAGTTATAGGTATAATAATTTGGTGGACAGAAGGGACTAAAGCATATAAAGATAAACGGTGGAAAAACACCTGGATACGCAATGTTGACGTTACTAATACAAATCCGGACATAATAAAATTGTTCTTAGATTTCTTAAGGAACGATATCAGGATAGATGAGCCACGTTTAAAATTACAACTTCAAATTCACGAAGGAGATGACAAAGAATACATAGAGAATTATTGGTCAGAAGTAACTAGAATTCCAAAAAATAGATTTACAAAAACTATAGTTAGACCTCAAGGTAATAAGGTCGGGAAAAGTATGGGAACATGTAAAATTAGATATTCCGATAAAGCCACCTACCTGAAGCTAAGCAGTAGATTAGAGGAATTATTGAAAAACAAATATAAGTATCGGGGCGTAGTGTAATGGCAGCACGAGTCCTTTGGGAGGATTTAGTTCGAGTTCGAGTCTCGGCGCCCCGACTAAATAAAAGTACTAAGAAGTCAGCCGGTCGAATTCTCTCATCTCTTCCTTGTACCGATCATTCAATTCATTCACGGCTTCTGCCTCTTGATTCATTCTCAAAATAATTTGTTCAATCCTTTGCCTGGTTTCAGGAGAGCCGTTGCTTTTAAGCCGTGTTTGGAGAACGCCTAGTAATTCTTGAGTGTAATTGTTGTAATTAATTAAGTGCTGGACCAGCTCCAGACCGCTGGTGGTGGTCTGAAGTCCAACCTGAGCTGCTTTCTCTGGCCGAATTGCGCCGAGATTAATGGCCATATTTTTTAATTCTTCCGATAATTTAATCGCTTCAGCTCTTGTTGCTTCGTTTCTATCAACTTCTTCTAAAACTAAATCCAGGCCGCGCTTATAATTGCCTTTTTCATCGGCGGTGCTAATGAGTCGCAGGGTTTGCACCGAGGCATCGGTAAGTTGCAATATTCTCACTGAGACTTCACCAGCGCGATTCCTGGCTTCAAAAAAATCCGGCGGGACGTAAGCCCCCTGACTTTGGTCGTACCAATACCAGCCGCCGGCTAGAAGAATAGCCGCCAAACCGGCGACATATAATGCTTTCCTCCGCCGGCCGGTGGATTTTAAATATTTTCTGATAAAGCCACTGACTTTTTTGACGTTCATACAGTTCTGGGACGTCAGACGTCCTTTACAACAGATAAATACTAACTTAACTTATTAAGTGAATCCAGAGGCGGGGTTAGTACAGTGGTAGTATGCGACGTTGCCAACGTCGAGACGCGAGTTCAATTCTCGTACCCCGCTCCAGTTGGGAGTTTAGTTAAGTGGCATAACGGCGGTCTCCAAAACCGCGGTCGGGGGTTCGATTCCCTCAACTCCCGCCAATTATTTCTACTTCCTGTATCTTACTCGCAGAAAATGCCGCTTTTTTCCTACCTCGATTAACTCACCGCCTGCGAGCATATGCTTAGGATTATCAATTCTCTCACTGTCGATTTTAACTGCTCCCTGATTCACAAGTCTCCAAGCACTACTTTTACTGGAAGCAAGGCCTCCGTTTACTAATACATAAATGATATCTCTAAAAGGAAGCTCAAGTGTTAAAGAATGGACCGCTTTTTCTTTTGGTAAGCCTTTTTTTAGAATGGTATTTATGAATTTATTTTGTTCGTCTTGTGCCTTTTCTTTTCCGTAGTAAATCTTAACTACTTCATATCCCAATATAAGCTTTGCGTCTCGCGGGTTGGTTGGATCCCTCTTAAATCCCTTTTTGATCCCCTCAATCTGCTCTTGGGGGTACTCAGTACACAATTCAAGACAGGGGATAATAACTTCATCTGGTAAAGCCATCAATTTGCCATACATTTCTGCTGGAGAGTCCTGCAGGCTGATGTAGCCGCCTTCGCTTTTGGACATCAATTTTCTGCCAGTTTTCGGATTTTCAAGCAGGGGAGTCGTGATTACAAACTTCTCTTTATTCAAATAGGCTTTTTCTAAATCGCGACCGACCAGCATGTTGAACGTTTGATCCGTACCGCCAACCTCCGCGTCAGTTTTTAGAGCGACTGAATCATATCCTTGCATTAGGGGATAAAGAAATTCGTGGAGAAAAATCTCTTTATCCTCTTTTATCCTGCGACGGAACATGTCGCGCTTAATAATTTGAGCGTGTGTTAATTTAGCGCTCAATTTAATCAGGTCCTCAAAATTCATCCGCTTTAACCAGCGGCTATTGAAAGCAATTTCGGCAGGATTGGCGCCAGTAAAGCTTAGAATTTTACCGGCCTGATTTTTATAAGTTTTACTGTTATTTTTAACCTCTTTTTCAGTAAAAGGTTTTCTGGCAGACAACTTATCTGTTGGATCACCAATGCGAGCGGTGAAATCTCCGACTAATAAAATGATGCGATGGCCAAGTTTTTGGAGTTCACGAAGGAGTAAAAAATTAGTGGAGTGGCCTAAGTGGAGATCCGGCGCAGTGGGATCTACGCCGTGATAAATAGTGAGTCGCTTTCCGGAGCGGAGTGCTTCTTCAAGCTTGGCACGAGAAGGATAAATCTTATCAATAAAGCGGCTATCAACTAGCGCTTTAATCTTTCGAGGGTTGGTGTCAACCTTCATCAGGAATTATTTTTTACTGCTTTTTGCGGGAGTGAGTTTAGCGGCGTTCAGAATCACTTCATCAATGAGGCCATATTTTTTAGCTTCTTCGGCGGAGAGCCAGAAGTCACGATCGGTGTCTTTCTCAACTCTAGATAACGGCTGGCCGGTGTGCTTGGCTAGAAGTTTATTCATCTTCTCCTTGGTTTTCACGATCTGCCGAGCGGTAATTTCAATGTCAGCTGCTTGTCCGCCGGCCTCTCCCATCACTTGGTGGAGCAAAACTTCTGAATTCGGTAGAGCATGCCGTTTTCCTTTAGCACCAGCGGCTAAGAGAAACGCTCCCATGGAGGCGGCAATACCGATACAAAGAGTGCTTATGTCGGGTTTCACATATTGCATGGTGTCGTAAATGGCCATGCCGGCCGTCACTGACCCGCCCGGGGAATTAATGTAGAGCTGAATGGTTTTTTTCGGATCCTGACTCTGCAAGAAAAGCATTTGGGCAATAACGGCGTTAGCCACAGGGTCGTTAATGGGACCACCCAAGAAAATAATGTTGTCTTTGAGCAAGCGGGAATAAATGTCATAAGCCCGCTCGCCAGAAGGGGATTTTTCAATAACGGTAGGGATTAGGTATTGATTGAATTGTTCGAAGTTTTTCGGATTCATGATTTCATTGATTTCTTTACCATCTCTTCGGCCTCCTTTCTCCCTTTCCAACCCTGAATTTCGACGAATTTGTCCGGTTCGAGATTTTTATAGGTCCTGAAAAACTCATTTATCTCGTTCTTGAGCGCTTCGGGGATATCGCTTAAATCGTTCCAGGAAGCAAATTGAGGATCGCCTTCCGGGACGGCAATAATTTTCTCATCCCCTTGTTTAGTGTCAATCATGTCTATTAAAGCGATAGGTCTTGCTTCAACTACGCAGCCGGGGAAGGTTGGGAACCGAGTAATTACCAATACATCTAACGGATCACCGTCTGCAGATTCCGTGTCAGGGATAAGACCATAATCAGCTGGATAGGTAACGGAGCTGTGAAGAACTCTATCTAATCTAATTCGGCCGCTCTTTTTATCCAGTTCGTATTTATTGCGAGATCCCCGGGGAATTTCTATGAGAACTTCGATGGTCATTATTTATGATGAGTTTGTCGAGCTATTCGTCGTCTTCAACAGGCTTATGATAGATTGGTTTCTCTTCTTCTTCAACCCGTGGTGAGCTTGCTTGCCCTGAACTTGTTGAATGGGCCGAATCCATGGCTTCCGTGGTTTCACTATCTTCGGCTTCTACCTCTCTTTCAGCCACTCCGCCAGCTTGCACTTCTTCCGGCCTGGCTTGCGGCCTTACATCAATTTTCCAGCCGGTTAATTTAGCCGCTAGTCGAACGTTCTGACCGCCTTTTCCAATGGCTAAACTCAACTGATCATCGATCACAAGGACTCTCGCCTCTCTCGCACCGCTAACCTCTACGGATTTTACCTTAGCGGGATTCAAAGCGTTGCCGACAAATTCGGCCGGGTCATCGGACCATAAAACAACATCAAGCTTTTCTTGGCCAATCTCGTTGGTAATTGCCATGATTCTTGTGCCCCGCTGGCCGACGCAACTGCCCACAGGGTCAACTCCTTCAGTATTTGACCTAACAGCTACCTTGGTTCGGGATCCGACCTCCCTCGCAATTGCTTTAATCTCCACTACGCCGTCGGTAATTTCCGGAATCTCCCGTTCAAAAAGCTTGGCTACAAAATTAGGATGGGCTCTCGAGAGAATAATGCCGGGGGTTCTTGACTCGCTCTGAACTCCCAGAACATAAAATCTTAATCTCTCTCCCACTCGATAATGCTCGCCCGGGATGGATTCATTGGCAAACATAATGCCGTTGGTGCGCCCCAGATCAATGTAGACGTTACCTCGTTCAAACCGCTGAATTACGCCGCTTACAATGTCGCCTTCTCTGTCTTTGAACTCGGACATAATTGACTCCCGCTCGGCCTCTCGCAAGCGCTGGAGAATGGTTTGCTTGGCCGTTTGCGCCGCAATCCGGCCAAAATTTGCCTCTTCAGGTAAAGGAAATTCCAGTTCATCACCAAGTTTGGCATCGGGCTTAATTTCTAGGGCTTCTTTTAAGAAGATATGCCGGTGTTCGTTGTAGCGAGGCAGCTTTACTTCTCCGCCCGATCCGTCAGCTGGCGGAGACGGATGCGTTTCAGCGCTTTCGATTTCTTCCTCATCGACAGAAGTATTAACAGTAGTCTCATCAACCACTTCCTTAACCTGAAAGAAGTTTACCTCACCGGTTTCTGAATCCAGTTTGGCTTTAATGTTGTATTCTCTCTTGCCGTATTCTTTTTTGTAAGCGGAAGCGAGAGCGCTCTCGATTGCCTCGAGCACTCGTGCCGATTCAATCCCTTTTTCTTCGGCAATTTGATTAACTGTTTGAACTAATGCTTTTAGGTCCATGATTAAAGTAGAAAGTCCGCTTAAAGCGGACTTTCATCAATAGCAACAGTGTAATTTAACTTTAACGAAAAGTCAAACCTATTGGGATGGCAGTAATGCAGCCGCTTTCTTGAAGCCGTCGAAAGAAGTACTTATCACTAAGTAATTATTGACCCAGCCGTAATTAAATGAGGCGCCGCTAGCGAAGGAGAGGTAGCGAGTCTTTATTGCGCCGGCAGAGCCGTTCTTAAAACCACCCGTGCTTGCCGTGCCAGGACTCGCTAGGTAGAGAGCGGCGAGACTTGTTGACTGCTCTATTTTTGCGGTTGATGTTTGGGCGGCAGCAGGGTTGGTGCCGCTTTTAAGCTTGAAGACGTAGCCGGGCCAAGCTCCTTTAGCGTCGTAATAGACGAAGTTCGTAGCGCCTGACTCAAGCATTGATTCAAGACCGGTTCCCGGAACGAGAACATTAAGTAGGGCTGAAGAGGTCGCCGAGGCATTATTAACTTTCAAAATAACTTCTTTAACTGTTCCGGCAGCCATTGATTCTTCTCCCGGTTGAGTCTTCAAAGCACCAGAGAGCTCCGCAAGCGTTAAGGTACTTAAGTTTATCTGCTCAGTGCTAGCCGCTGGCTTAGTGAAGAAGCTTTGAGAAGTTGGGGCGGGTGGGGTTGGTTCGGCGGGAAGAAGTGCCGGAGGAGTGACTTTAGTAACTTGTGGCTCTTCTTTGCCGGAAAAGTTGGGCCAAACAAGGTAATAACCGATAGCGCCGGCGAGGGCGAGAATGGCAATAGCGCCGACTGCTATCCCTATTTTCTTACCACCCGCACCTTTTTCGACAACGCCGGCAGGGGATGTAATCCCTGTATTGAAGACTGGCTCTTTGGACAGATCAGCCGGGCTGAAAGTTTTTGGTTCGGTGCCGAGGCCGCCGCTCCGCTGGAGTGATTCTCTATCACTGGCCATGGTCCTAATATCAATTTGAGGCGGAGGCGGAGGTCCCGACGCTCCGGCTGGGGTAGATCTACTTGACCCCGATGACGGTGGCGGGGGTGGCGTAGGCGGTCCGCCAAATGGTGAAGGTGTATTGTCGGGCAAAGGTGCCGGCCCTATCGGCTTATTCTCTCCATTCATTAGGTTAATGATAGCACACCAAAACTGTGGACAGTTTTGGAAAATCACAAATCACAAGCACCAAATGACAAACCCCGAAGAGCAAAACGAGGGCGTCTTCTTTTTTAAGATTGGGTAGATTCCATTCGCTTGAGGGAAAGATCCACTCTTCCGTTCTCTATCTTAATTACCTTGGCGGTGACAGAGTCGCCGATCTTCACTACGTCAGTTACTTCTTTGACGAATTCGTTTTTCAGTTCGGAAACGTGGATTAGACCGCTTTTGCCTCCACCGATGTCCACCAATGCCCCGAAGTCGAAAACTTTAAATACTTTTCCTTTAACTATTTCGCCCACTTCAAACTCTTTTACTATGGCTTTAATCTCTGAAACGGCCTGATTAACAAGTTCCATATCGTGACCGGAGACGAACACCTGGCCGTTGTCGTCAATGTCAATTGACTTGATTCCGGTTCTCGCGATGATGCCATTAATTATTTTTCCGCCCGGACCGATAACCTCGCCGATACGAGTCGGGTCAATGCTGAAAGTAATAATCTTAGGAGCGTATTTAGATAGTTCGGCTCTTGGCTTGGGGAGGACTTGACCCATATGGTCCAAAATATGAAGCCGGGCACTCTTCGCCTCATCAAGCGCTCCTTTTAATATCTCTAAAGTAATGCCGTTAATCTTCACATCCATTTGAATGGCGTTAATACCGTTCTTTGTACCAGCGGCCTTGAGATCCATATCACCGTGGTGGTCTTCGGGGCCTTGAATATCAGTCAGTAATTTATAGCGGCCGTCAGCGGCAGTGATCAGTCCGATAGCAATGCCAGCCGCCGGTTCTCTAATCGGCACGCCGGCGTCCATCAAGCTTAAACTCACCGCTGAAACGGTAGCCATTGAGGAGGAACCATTAGAGGATAAAATTTCTGAGACAACCCGCACCGTATAAGGAAACTTATCTGCCGTGGGAATAAGGGGAAGGATGGCTTTTTCCGCGAGTGCTCCGTGGCCGATGTCTCTTCTTCCCGGCCCTCGGAAAGATCTTGCTTCTCCAACTGAATATGGAGGGAAATTGTAGTGGAGCAAGAATCTTTTTTTACCGGAGAGCTCCATTGTTTCAATTAATTGCTCGGCGCCGGGCGCTCCTAAGGTGCTCATAGCCAAAGCCTGGGTATTTCCCCGAATAAAAAGGGCCGAACCGTGGACTCGCGGGAAAAGCGCCACTTCGGAGTGGAGAAGTCGAACTTCATTCGGTTTCCGCCCGTCGGGGCGTCGGCCGGAGTCAAGAACATTCCGCGAGACCAATTCTTCTAATTCATCCTCAAAAAGCGAATCAGCATCCTCTAGATCTTCATTGCCGAGGTTCAATGATTGCAGGTGGTCGATTAGATCAGCTTTGACTTTATTTAATGCTTCGGAGTAATGCCCATCTCCTTTTACGTAAACCGCGGCCTCGAGCTTATCTCGCAAAAATGATTTTACCGCTTCTACGAGTTCCGCTTTCGGCTCTTTAAGTTTCAATTCTGCTTTGGGCTGGCCAATCTCTCTAATAATTTCGTTCTGCCAAGAAACTAATTCGTTGATGCTAGCGAGAGCCTTGCCGGCGGCTTCCACAACATTCGCTTCTTGGGCAGAGTCCCCGGCAAGCTCGATCATGTTAATGGCGCTATCCGTGCCGGCAATAAAAGCGTCAAACTCCAAGCCGCCGTTCCTTAGGTCGCTATTCCTCGCATTAAGAATGATTTGATCACCAACTTTAGCCGCTCCTACACCCGCAACCGGGCCATTCCAAGGAATATCTGAAATGCCCAGTGCGGTGGAGGCGGCGATAAGCGCCGGAAAAACCGGATCGTTTTCTTCGTCATAGGAAAGAACGGTTACCACTATTTGGAGAGGTCGCCTAATCCGATGGTCAAAAAGGGGCCTAATCGTCCGGTCAATCACCCGGCCGGATAAAATGGCTTCATCCGATGGCCTCCCTTCCCGCCGAATAAAGCGACTGCCCAAGATTTTTCCGGCGGCGTAGAATTTTTCTTCGTAATCAACGGCGAGCGGCAGGTAATTAATCTCTCGATCTTTCGGCTCCATAACGGCGGTTACGAGCACTGATGTTTCGCCATAAGTGGCGAGTACTGCCGCGTTGGTTCTCTCCGCTAATGGGGAAATCTCAAGAGTAAGATCTTGATCAGCTATTTTCTTAGTAAATTTTTTTCTTTTTAAATCCATTTCTTCTAAATATTCTTAATGACAACCCTAATAACCGACCGTATCGGAGTTATCCAAAAGCAACTGCGGGTTATTCCTGCCTTTGGCGAGGCCCGCCTTCGGCGGCGCGCGGAATGCGGATTTTTCGGGTCGGTCTTACTATGCCTGAGTTTAAATTCGTTTTCCTAGTTGTTTTGAACACCATGCGAGGGGCGCTATCCAAGTCAAGAAACCGATCGGCCGATTCTCTAAGGCGGGAAGAGGAAGTGCGGCCAAAAGCGGCCACCTCCACTCCTTTTCCTAATCCCCACTGGAGGTAATTTACCAGAGGGAGGAAATCGCCGTCACCGGAAACAAGAATTACAACGTCCAGCATGTCGGCCATTCTGATGGCGTCGACGGCAATCCCAACGTCCCAATCGGCTTTCTTCACGCCACTTGAGAAAACCTGAATTTCTTTGCTTCGGAGTTCAATACCGGACTTCTCTAGGGCGTCGAAAAAGCTTTCCTCGCCGGTTTCAGGAGTGCTTTTTACCACATAAGCGAGGGCTCTTACCAATCGGCGACCGTCGATAAGCTGTTTGATAAGCTCATTATAGTTGACGCGGCCGCCATAGAGGTTTTTAGCCGAGTGGTAGAGATTCTGAATATCAATGAAAATCCCGACTCGTTGTTCCTTATTGGGAATAAGTGACATTTCTCTGGGCTAAGACGTTCTCTTTTTAAGTCCCAGCTTTTTAATAATGGCGTTATAGCTTCTGGGCGAGGTGCTAAAAAGATAATTTAAAAATTTTCTCCTCTGGTTGACCATAGCTAAAAGACCTCTGCGAGAGTGTTTGTCTTTGGGGTGTTTTTTTAGGTGAGATACGAGCTCCTTAATCCGACGAGTGTTTACAGCGACCTGAACTTGGGCTGAGCCGGTGTCTGTCTCGTGAATTCCGAATTCATTGATAATTTCCTTTTTCTTTTTTGGAGTGATCATACGGACTTTAATGATACCAACTTTTAATTTTTTTGTCAAAGGTTTGAAATTGTGCCGGAGGAGGGAATGGCTTGACGTGGAAGGCACAAAATAGCATCCTGGCAGTTATTACCGCATGGTAATTAAGCCCTTTGACAGGAAGGAGGTGAATGTGAAATCGGCAATCATTCGAATCGTGCTGGTGGCTTTTTTGGTTTTCGTCAGCGTGGAGCTCGTAAGCCCGACGGTGTTTCATCTTGAAACGGGCAAGCTCTCATTACGGCTGGCACCAGCCATCCCCGGAGGCGAGCTCAAGCTCGGTCTCGGTCCGCTCGGTGAGCTATCCTGGGGAACCCACTATGGCCCCTTGAACGTCGAGGCGGTGTTTGTTGTCGGAGATAGCGCCGAGACTCTGCCCCAACCGGAGGATTTCGGCGGTCTGACGTGGAAGCTAATCTGGGCTAAGTTGCTCTGGCTTCTGCTCTTTGGCGGCCTCTTCGGAGTAGTCGCCATTAATGGTCCGCCACGGAGGCGGATTATCGGAGCCGCCCTCTCTATCGTTTCGACTTTTGTCGTTGTGACAATCCTCGGAACTGTAGCCGCCCTCACCTTTAACCCTCAATCGCTTCGCAACCCGTCCTATAGGGGGCCGATTCAAGATGCCCCGCGGATTTTCCGGCTAGTGACGGAAATCCAAGAAGACTGGGATAAGGCGCAGCTTACCTTCAACGAAGTGATCGCCGGGCTTGTGCGTCTCCACGAACAGGTAACAACCGGGGCAGAGGTGCCAACACCTCCAACCGTCAAGTTCCTGCTCGTTTCAGACCTCCACAATAACCCGCTGGGGATGGCGATGGCGCGCGAGTTAGCGAAGAGCTTCAAGGTAGATGCTGTTCTCGATGCCGGTGACTTCACCGATCGAGGAACAGCAATGGAAGCCGATTTCTTCGTCCGGAGTAGCGACAATGGGATACCCTACATCCTTGTCGCCGGAAATCACGAGGACGAAGCGGCTATCCAGAGAGTGAAGGAGGCGTCCAACATCCGCCTGCTCGAGAACGGCGCTCTTACCGAAATTCGCGGCATAAGAATCATCGGCGAGAGCGATCCGCTTGGAGGCATTGACGACCGGGATCCGAAACTGGCAGAAATGTCGTTTTCGGAAATCTGCCGCAAGCTCGAGAGGGAGTTTGCGAAAACAGATGCACTGATTATCCTCGTCCACAATCCCGAGGTCGGTGAATGTGCGGCACGCTACGCGGAGGAAATCGAGTTGCCGCTCGTTTTTGTCTCGGGGCATGATCACCGTCAGTTCTTTGAAAGATCCGGTACGGTGATTTCTGTCTCACCGGGAACGAGCGGTGCCGGCGGTTTCGTTCACGCGGTAGAGCAGCTTTACGGATTTGCCCTCGTTGAATTCGAGGCGAAGACAAAGACATTCGCCTCGGCCTGCCTCATGCTCTTTGACGGGCCGGGTGAGCTCCGTGAAAGTTCTTGTCACTTCTAGCGCCCCGCCAGTCCGTCCCGGACTGGTGGGGTTTTCTTTTTGATAAAATTTTTGTGCCCCCGAGAGGATTTGAACCCCTACCTCTTTCGAGACATGGTCCTAAACCATGCGCGTCTACCAGTTCCGCCACGGGGGCAATTGCGCGCCTGCCCCGTAGTGTCCGCCTCCGGCGGACTACTACTGGGGTATACCATTTCGCCACCTGCCCAGTGTCGATATTATACATCAAATTTTAAATCATTGACAAATAAGTTTGGATATGGTAGAAATGGGTGTCTTGAGCCTTGTGCTCGAGAGGCTGTCCAGCAATGGGCAGGGGGTCTTTAAAAACAATCAACAATATCACCTCTGTAATACTTACGACGGACGAAAGGAGAGGGAGATGGCTCGTCCCGAATGGACAATTCTCTCAACTCTTTGCGCTAAGTGCGAGGAGCGAGGGACCCACTCTGTTCTCTGGATGCCCGAATTCACAATTGATCCTGAAGGATCGCTTGTGACGCTGGGTGTCTGCATGGTCTGCGGCAATGTCTGTCCTGAGATTCGCTGGGAGATAGACAGTCTGGTGGAAATCCAGATGGAAAATGCCGCTGTAGAATCAGACGAAGAGGAATCGGAGTAGAAAGGGAACTAAGATGCCAGACGAGAAAGAAAACAAAAAGGATGGTGGCGCGAGAGCGCTACGAGGGTTCATCAGTGCCGTACGTCCAGAGATGAGAATGAATATCGAGCGGGGAGCAGAATGGCTTGCCGCTCGTTACCCGGACGACCACTGGTCGCGGGGGGGACTAGCTGAACGTGTTTTCACTGTCGTTATCAACGAGGCTGAGAAGAAAGCCGAAGTTCGGGGAGGATGGCTAGGTACAAGTGTCGAGGCAATAGCTAGCGATGCTAGCGATATTTTCGGCACTGTCTATTTCCGGAAGAAGAAGGATCCGGGGACCGTCCTCTATGAGAACTACATGAAAACGGAGGGGGAGCGGTTTGTCAAAGATGCGGCGGAGCGACTCCGCAATGCGGCTGACAAGGATGCTGAGCGCGAGCGGCTCAAGGCTGAGTGGCAGGAGAGCATGGAAACGCGAAGGTTCCTTAAAGAGCTAAGCGATTCCATGAAACCGCCGAAGTCTCCTCGTCGGCCGACCGACTGGCAAGGACTCAAGAACGGTGCGAAAAAGCGACTCCATGGTACCAAGCGGAAGTCTGGGCTGCTTCGGAAACTCGACGCGAAGGCTACCGAGTCGGCACAGCGACTCCAGGAATCCCGTGAGGAACGGGAGCGGCGACTCACTGAGCTCCGAGAAAGGAGGATGCGATGAGAACTATAGGACAGTGGCTATTCGAAGAGCTTCGGAACGCCATTAGCTTCCTCCGGCTCGGATGGGAACATGGTGGCAGATGGGCCCGGCTGGCGATCCGCTACACGGCGGTGGTCATCGTCGGGCTACCAATTGCCCTCACATTGGCGGCCCTGACGGGGATTCACGCGCTTACCGGGCTCGTGATCTTCGCAGCCTTTGCCGCCCTCGGTTGGGTGATCTGGGCGATCACCCAACCTCGCTACCAGGATTACCTGGCTGGAGGGCTGGTGGTCGGTGGCGGCATCGCGACAGTCAATAAGCTGGGCGATATCCGGAACCTCATCGCGAGCGGATTGCGAGGATTGAGGATCATCCTCCTCACGGAGATCGCCATCGGGGCGTACTTCTTCTTCGTCCCGGTCGAGAACAACAGGGGACTTGTCCTTGGGATCCCGATCCTGGCTGCACTCATGCTCTTCTCTTTGGGTCTATCAAAGGGCTGGAGAATCATCTTTTTCTGGCTTCCCGTCATCGTTCTCGTAGGTCTCACGCTCCACTTCTTTTCCAAGGAGCCGTGGTACCAGAACTGGCAAACCGAGAACGCGAAGGCGGCGCCGGCGGAGGTCAAAGGGATAGACGTCAATGTCTGTCCCGGCGAGCCTGATTCCTACAACTTCGGCGAGGGAGTGACGCAGATCACAGTTCAGCTCCAGAGCGGGTGTTGGACCGGATGGGTCACAACCCCGCCAGGGTCGAGCTATCGGGTTGACCTCGACCCCCTTGGGTCGACGGCCGGAATCGAGTTCTGGGACGGGACGGCGCTTGTCTTCAAGCAGGGAGCGCCGCAGTACGTTGGCACCAAGCGCGGCATCTTCCGTCTTCGCAACAATCAAGGGGCGGAGGATGCCACCGTCACGACCAGCTAGACCAGCTAGAAAGGAGGTGATGAAAAACGAAAGGCCCCGGCGCGTACAAGCGTGTCCGGGGCCTCCTAGTATCCAAGTATAATTACAAGGCTCTTGTTCCTAAAATATCGCCGATAAAGGCTGTTAATCCGCCCGCAATCAAGGCGATTACAATGGCGACGATGGAATAAATTAAAGTATTCTTTGCCTTATCAAGCTGGGTCTGATTGCCTGCTGCAGTCAGATAAAAAAGTGCCGCTACAATCAAGAAGATAACGGCCAAAGCAAGGAAGACTGCAAATAAGAAATTGGCTACTTGGTTAATTGCGTCTACAACCCCTTGAGCAGTCTTAATGGGTGCTGTTGGTTCTCCTAGTGCTCTTGCTGGTTGGACAAGGACAGCACCAACGTAGGCGGAGTTAATTTTCGTTGTCAGTTTCTGTAAGTTGAACTTGCTCATCAAACACGATCTTAGCTTCCGACCTTTTGGGTTTCCCTAATGATAGCATAAAGTCCTTGTGGAGAGCGAACGGCTATGGTAGTGAGCCAGCAGGAGGACCCGGCTGGGTTCCCCCTCCGAGAATATTAGCGGTAAGATCGGCCATCCCGCCAGCGATGATGATAACTACTGTCCCGATGACAGCATATAAAAGCGTCTTCTTGCCTTTATCAATCCTTTCCGGACTGCCGGCGGCAGTAAGAATCTGGAAACCTCCCCAAAGAACCATAACGGTTACTACGGCAAGGGCAGTTACGTAGAGAAATCCCGCAACGGCATTAAGGATCTCTGGGATGGTGCCGAAGTTGAGGGGATTTTCGATAACTAATCCGTTAGGATTCCCGCCGCCTACTTGAGCCTGGGCAGGACTAAGAGCCGGATTTAGAAATCCGAATGCGAACAAAGCTAGGAGAATAATGAAAAGTGACTGGATAGAATGTTTCATTTTTATCTCTTATGGCGGTGGAGGCTTAATTTCATAATAACAAATTGCTAATCTGTGATACCTGGACAATTAACTTTACCGATTTGGCTCAATTTGACTTCGCAGCTAGTAAAGGTACCAAGAAGGGTGTTAATCACTACCACCGAAGTGAGAACAATCACCAATCCGATAATAGCACCAGTGATCGCTTTTTTACCCTGCTCTACCCGGTTAGGCGAACCGCCGGAGGTGAGAAGAAGAAAGCCGCCCCAAAGGAAAAAGACAACGACGAGGGGGAAAGCGAGAAACTGAATCATAAAATTGATGACATTTACGCCTAATTGAAGAAGCTGCTCTTCCCCGCATTCAGTCGGAGAGCAATTGGGGACAAGCCCTTGCGCCAGCGCTATTTTTACCCCTATAAAGCTTAGGAAATCCGTCATCTTGTTAACTCTCTTTCCAGTTGGATTATTTCGGCATCGACCTGCCTTAAAACTTGATAGAGAGGGGCTCCTCCCAGCGCTCTTTTTATCGCCCCGTTAAGAATCCTTTGAAAAGCTATATCATCAACCTGAAACCAAGTTCTGGCGGTTAACGCCTGACTGGCAAAAACGCCAAGATCTTTATCACTTAGATGATCATTGATTAGGGATCTCAAAGCCGGCGGGCGGGAGGTAGTCTTGAGATAATTGGCCGCATTATCCTTGTCGGTTGCAGCAAACGTCACAAAATCCCAGGCCACGTTTTGGCTTAAGCTTTTCGTAGAAACTGCCAATCCCCAATAGTTGGCAATGTTTATTGGGTTATCGGGATTGATTTGCGGTGCTGGCGCAATAGCGTAATCCAGAAAAGGATTTTTTTCCTTAATCCGGGGGAGTTGGTAGGCATAAACGAAAACCATTGCTGTTTTACCCTCGGCAAAAGATTCGGTAGAGGATTCAAAAGAATTACTCCAAGCATAGTAAGTACTGGTTGGACTGGCGAATTGAGCATAAAAGCTAAGAGCGTTTTCGCCCTCCTTCGTGTTAGGATTAATCCTGGTCGTGCCAAGCTCTTCATCCGTTTGAGTGGCACCTGCCTGGAACATTAAAAGGGATAAAATATCAGCAGCATTCGGTATATTCTCTGAAGGGCCGCCGATTGAAGCAGCGGCAAGCGTCAAGCTTCCTTGTTTATTAATAGTTCTCAAGCGGGGAACAAGAGATTGGAATTCTTCCCAGGTCTTCGGCGATAGAGCCACGCCTCGCCCATCAAAAATATCCCGGTTGTAAACAAGAGCCAGGGTATCGACTGAAAGAGGCAGGGCATAAATTTGCCCATTATAAAGAAAGTCCTGTTCCGCCACTTTCGGGAAGAGTTCACTAAAGGCGCTAAGACTCATCGTCTCCGAGGGAAAAGCGGCAATTTTATCGCCGTGCTTATAAAGCCAGCGACTGTTAAACATAAAAATGTCCGGACCTCGATCCGCAGCCAGGGCATTTACAAGTTCCTTCTCATAATTTTCCGGGTCAATCTGGGTATATTCTATTCTGACGTTTGAGTGGAGCCTTCGGTACTGAAAAATAGTGTCACGCCAAGCTACTTTGTCATCTATTCCCCAAACAGTGAGTTCTACTCTCTCAGTTGATGATCTCCTGCCTCCAGCAAAAAAGATGATGAGAAATATTAAAACAATGGCGCCGACAACGCCGAGGAAGATAAGTTGCTGACGAGTAAAAGACATTAATTAATAGTTATTAGTAATTGGGGCTTCTGATGTCTGATTACTGTTGTCTGATGTCTAAAGACAAACTGTTCCGATAATTTTATCGCCGGCGCCGAGCTTCATGATACGCACTCCTTGGGTGGCTCGGCCGGCAGATCTAATACTTTTAATGCTTGTGCGCAACACCAATCCCTTGGCTGAAAGCGCTAACAGTTCAGTCTGTTCAATTATAACATGAGCTGAAACTACTTGACCGGTTTTGCTGGTCACTTTGGCGGTTAAAATCCCCTGACCGCCGCGCCGCTGAAGCTTGTATTCCTTAAGCGGGGTTTGCTTAGCGTATCCATTTACCATCACCGTGAGGAACCTCGCAGCTTTCATCGGTGCCACCAAGTCAAAGGAACTGACTCTGTCGTCTTTTTTCAAAGTGATGCCCCTGACACCTCCGGCCGTCCTCCCCATAGCTCTTACGTCCCCTCCCTTAAATCTGATTGCCCGGCCTGCCGCGGTAGTCATCACAATCTCGTCCTTGGGCCCGGCGAGCTTGGCCCACTTCAGTTCATCTCCTTTACTAAGGTTCACGGCGAGGATGCCGCTTCGCCGGACATTCTCAAATTTATCAAGCCCGGTTTTCTTTATTACTCCGCCGGCGGTGACAATCACTAAATAAGGGTTGTTTTTCTTCTCTTCGCTGCCGTAAGCTACAATAGCGCTAACCTTTTCGTTGGCTGGAATACCCAAGAAATTATGAATCATCTGACCTTTGCTCACGCGCGAAGCGGACGGGATTTCGTAGACTTTTGTTTGAAAAACACGTCCTTTGTCGGTAAAGAAGAGAATATCATCGTGGGTATGGGCGCCGATGAAGTGCGTCAAAACATCAGCTTCATTGGTGATTCCACCTTTCACGCCTTTGCCTCCTCGCCGCTGATGCTTGAAAGTTCCGGGGGGCAGACGCTTAATGTAGCCGTCGTGGGTCTGCGTGATAATCGCCTCTTCTTGAGGAATCATGTCTTCATCCGCCAACTCTTTCAACGCGCCGACCTTCAATTTGGTGCGGCGCTCGTCGCCAAAACGGCTATCAAGTTCTTTCAATTCTCTTTTGATGATTCCCAGAATTTTTTCCGGACTCTTCAAAAGAAGCTTCAAGTCCTTAATTAATTGGAGTTTCTCTTTTAACTCATCCGCAATCTTTTGCCGCTCGAGAGCCGCCAAGGTTTGGAGCCGCATTTCTAATATGGCCGTTGCCTGGCGGTCACTTAAATCAAACTGCTTTATTAAATTCGTGTGGGCCTCGGCTCTATCAGCCGATTTTTTAATGGCGGCAATCACTTTATCAATTTGAGATAAGGCCTTGGCTAGTCCCTCTAAAATATGGGCCCGCTCTTCGGCTCGCTTTAGTTCAAACTTGGTTCGGCGAGTGACGACTTCCTTGCGGTGTAGAACAAAACCCAAGAGAACGTCCCGAATGGACATTGTCTGGGGTTGGAGCCCTTCAGCTAGGGCCACCATGTTTAGATGGTAGTCCTTCTGGAGGTCGGTATGCCGCCAGAGCTGGTTTAATACTTTTTCCGGGACGGAATCGGACTTCAGATCAATCGTAATTCGCAATCCATCTTTATCGGATTCATCTCGAAGATCCCTAATCCCTTCAATTCGCTTCTCCTGGACAAGCTCGGCCATCCGTATGATAAGTTCGGATTTGTTAACCTGGTAAGGAATTTCGCTAATAACGATTCTTTTCTCTTCAACCTCAACCGTAGCTCGGCATGTGACACTACCCCGGCCGGAAATGTAGGCCTCGACAATTGCCTTCCGGTCGTAAATTATCCCGCCGGTGGGAAAGTCCGGTCCTTGGACAAACCCCATTAGCTCCTCGGCGGTAGCTTTCGGACTATCAATCAAGTGGATGCTGGCGTTAATTACCTCGCTTAGGTTGTGGGGCGGAATTTTAGTCGCCATTCCTACGGCAATTCCCTCGGAACCGTTCACTAAGAGATTGGGGAATTTGGCCGGCATTACTACCGGCTCTTTGCGAGAGTCGTCGTAGTTAGGGGCGAAATCAACGGTATCTTTATCAATATCGGTTAAAAGCTCTTCGGCGATTGGAGATAATTTTACCTCGGTATACCTTTGTGCCGCAGCTCCATCCCCATCAACACTCCCAAAATTTCCTTGTCCGGTAATAAGCGGATAACGTAATGAGAACGGCTGGGCCATTCTTACCAAGGCGTCGTAGACCGCCGCATCCCCGTGCGGATGGAATTTACCCATAGTTTCACCAACCACTCTTGCGGACTTCATAAATTTGCTGCCGGCAGTTAATCCCAGCTCCTGCATTGCCCATAAAATCCGGCGGTGAACCGGTTTTAGGCCGTCTCGAACGTCGGGCAAGGCGCGACCGACGATAACCGACATCGCATAATCCAAATAGGACTCGCGCAACTCCGCGGTAATTTCTCTCGGCTCAATTTTGCCTCCTCTGTTTATTTCGTCCCGCTCTTTAGCCATACTAATTTACTTACAATTTGCTCTTTATCTAAATCCTTCTTCTTGATAACTAATTTTTCTTCCGCTTTGACCTTCTGCCCCAACTCTTCAGCCAGCAATTTCGCTGTTTTATCGCTAATCGGAATGATAATTTTGGGATCAATTTGCTTAATGAGGGAGGTGAGTTGTTTGGCTTTTAGCTTACCTGAGTCAGCCGAGAGAAATAGAATATCAGCTTTCCCCAATTTACCTAAGGATTCTTCGTCAGGTTCGTCTTGGAGCTCCCCCAGAAAGGCGAGCTTGACTCCTTCAAGTAGAACCGCATAAATCGTCCTTATGGTTTGGCCGTTAGCTTCGTTCTCTAAACTCATACCCTTCACTCTCACTCCTCCGATCTCATATTCACCGGATCCGGCGACAACTTCCGGCGAAAGAGGGAAGCCGATCGGCAAGTCAGTTTTGGTTTTCAAAATTAAATCGGCCTTCCTGTCGGAGGCGGGGTCAACAAACATAACAAAGTCTCCCACTTGGCACTTACAGCCAGGAGACGATAAGCTCACTATCATCCAATTAATTTTACCGGATGATTGGGGCTTTCGACAAGCTTCTGAAACTTGCAGACACAAATCCATTTCTCTATAATCTCCAAGCAATGCAAAAGAACGGTAATCATCTAGAACTGCAAATGCTCAAAGCGAACCCCTCGCTCATGATTCTTCTTAAGGAAGGCGATCTTGTTGATGTTTCCCTAATGGAGAGGGGCGGCCGGGCGGCCTATTTTGAAATTCCCAAAATCGGAACCGGTATTGTCTATGGAGTGGAATTTTTAAATGCCAAAGGAATTCTAAAAAAACTTGAGATCGGCGAGGTCGTAACCGCTAAGGTGCTTGCCCCGGAAAACGACGAGGGGTTTGTAGAATTATCTTTGACCGAAGCAGGCAAACAGAAGGCTTGGCAGGAAGTCAAAGAACTAAAGGATCAGGGAGAACCGATTAAAGTTCAGATTACGGCGGCTAATACCGGCGGGTTGATTTCCGCCATTGCCGGTCTTCAGGCCTTTTTACCGGCCTCTCAACTCTCCAACGAGCATTATCCTCAAAACGCCGACGGCAATCGCCAGAAGATACTAGAGACCCTGAATCAGTTCATCGGCACCGAACTCACGGTAAAGATCATTAACGTCAATCCGCGAAACAATAAATTAATAGTTTCCGAGAGAGAAGTGGTAACCGAGAATGTGAAGGAACTCTTAGTCCAGTATTCGGTAGGGCAAGTTGTTTCGGGGATTATCTCCGGGGTGGCTAATTTCGGCGCTTTTGCCCGTTTTGCCGACAATCCCGAAATCGAAGGACTGATTCACATCTCTGAACTAAGCCATAATATAATTGACCACCCTAAGGAAGTAGTGGCAATCGGCGATATGGTTCAAGCCAAAATTATTGAGATCAAAGACGGCCGAGTATCCCTTTCAATCAAAACTCTCCAACCAAACCCCTGGGAGAAAGTGAGTGAACGTTTCAAGGAAGGAGTGACGGTGCATGGAATCGTTCACAAACTTAATCCTTTCGGCGCTTTTATTAAGCTTGACCAGGATATTATGGGACTGATTCATGTCTCCGAGTTTGGCTCGGTGGAGGAATTAAAGAAAAATCTCGAGCCGGGCAAATCCTACGAGTTTCTGATTGACTCCGTTAAGCCCGATGAAAAAAGGATTATTCTTAAACTTACCTCGAAGACGCCGCCGGGGCAGGCCACGTCAATTGGAGAGCCTCCGGTGGCGGTTGAATAATTTTAAGTCCATGAAGGACCAGGGTCCCAACAAAAAAATATTTTATCGGGGCATCATTCGGGTGGTTATCGCGCTAATTGCGCTGGCTTTTGTTTCCTCTTTGATTTACGAAACCCGGGACGAACCGGCAACGATTAATATTACTGAACTGGCTCACAAGATCACCGCCGGTGAGGTGATGAAGATTATAGTCGCCGGAGACAACTTGAAAATTGAACTTAAAAACGGCGAGAAGCTCGTTTCCAAAAAGGAGGTTGAAGCCGGCTTGACCCAAACCCTTGTTAACTACGGGGTCGCGCCCGAGGCTTTGGGCGGGGTGGGAATAGAATCAAAAGAACAATCGGGGATTGGCTTTTGGCTAAGCATTATTCTTCCGGCTCTTTTGCCCCTGATTTTTATCGTGGCCATCTTCTGGTTTCTCATTCGGCAAGCCAAAACCGGAGTTAACCAAGCCTTCACTTTTGGGCGAGCGAACGTTCATCTATTCGGCGGCCAAAAAGAGAAGACTACTTTTGCTGACGTGGCCGGCCTAAAAGAAGCCAAAAAAGAACTTGAAGAGATTGTTGATTTTCTGAAGGAGCCGAAAAAATACACTGAGATGGGAGCCAAAATCCCTCGCGGCGTACTTTTGATGGGGCCGCCGGGAACCGGAAAGACGTTGTTGGCGAGGGCAGTCGCGGGTGAGAGCGGGGTGCCATTCTTTCACATTTCGGCATCAGAGTTCGTAGAGATGTTTGTCGGAGTTGGAGCTAGCCGGACTCGGGACGCCTTTTTAACAGCTAAAAAGGCGGCTCCTTCCATCCTCTTTATCGATGAAATTGACGCGGTTGGCCGGGAAAGAGGCGCCGGCTTAGGCGGTGGACATGATGAGAGGGAGCAGACCCTAAACCAAATTTTGGTTGAAATGGACGGCTTCGATCAGGGCACCAGAGTGATAGTGCTCGCGGCAACCAATCGGCCTGACGTGCTTGACGCGGCACTCTTGCGCCCTGGGCGGTTTGACCGAAGGGTGGTGCTTGATCTGCCGGACATTAGGGAGCGGGAAGAAATTTTAAAGATTCACGCCAAAGGTAAGCCCTTGGCAAAAGACGTTGATTTCTCCAGGGTGGCGGCGAGAACTCCCGGTTTTTCCGGCGCTGATCTGGCAAATCTTGTTAACGAGGCGGCGATTCTCGCTGTTCAGGAAAAGCATACCGAGGTCGGCCAGCTTCAGCTTTATGAATCAATTGAAAAAGTTATTTTAGGGCCGGCGAGGCGAAGCCGCATAGTCTCAGATAAAGAAAAAGAGATTACGGCCTACCACGAAGCCGGCCACGCGCTTGTCGCGGCCGGCTTGAAAGACGCCGATCCGATAAGCAAAGTTTCAATCATTGCCCGCGGGCAGGCCGGAGGATATACCATTAATTTACCCTTGGAAGACCGGCGGCTTGTTACCAAATCGCAGTTCTTGGCTGATTTAGCGATGATGCTCGGCGGCTACGCTTCGGAAAAAATAATGTTTAAAGAGATTACGACCGGCGCTTCGAACGATCTAAAGCAAGCGTCAACTTTAGCCCGGCGGCTTGTTACCCGATACGGCATGAGTGAAAAAATGGGCCCTTTAACTTTTGGCAAGACCGAGGATCTGATATTCTTGGGAAGAGAGATTACAACCGAAAAAAATTATTCAGAGGAAGTAGCGGCGGAAATTGATAGAGAAGTCAGAAGTTTTATTGATAATGCCTACAGAAAAGCGGTCCAAATTGTCACTAAAAACAAGGCGGCACTTAAAGCGATAGCTAGGGCGCTTATTGAAAAAGAGGTGCTGGAACAAGAAGAATTCTACGCCATTATTAAGCCTTTTAAACTAAGAGGGATTAAGGCATAATCTGAACCTGAAGTGCGGCCCGTAGCACAATGGCAGTGCACCAAGCTTATATCTTGGCGGTTGTAGGTTCGAGTCCTACCGGGCCGACCAAGGGCGCGCTTAGCTCAGTGGTAGAGCGACTCGTTTACACCGAGTAGGTCCGGGGTTCGATACCTCGAGCGCGCACAGAATAAAATCAATCTGGTATTATTAAGCTTATGCCTGCCTGGATTATTTATGCTCTCTTAGCCGCTGTCTTTGCCGCCCTCGTCGCCATTTTGGGGAAAATTGGGCTTGAGGAAATTAAGTATCAGATAAAGTGAAACCCCCACTTTGGACTAATAAAGAAATTCTCAAAGGCGGAGAGCCGATTTTTTTGAAAGGTAGCAAAAAAACCGGCGTCTTATTAATTCACGGTTGGTCATCCACCCCTCAAGAGCTTCGCAACACAGCTAATTATCTAAACGGTCTCGGCTATTCGGTATACGCTCCGCTTCTCCGGGGGCACGGGACAGAACCGCGCGATTTAATCGGCTTAAAGTGGGAGGATTGGCTGGAGGATGTTTGCGGAGCTTACGATTGGTTCTCGCAATATGCCTCCGAAATTGTTGTCGGCGGAATGTCCACCGGCTCCCTTCTGGCTTTAAATCTTTCTCAAAAAAGAGAAGTCGAAGGTATTATTGCCATGGGAACACCGATTTTTACTAAACTGCGATGGCGAGTAATAATCAGAGTCCTCTATTGGATTTTAAGAAATCGGAAATTGCTCAAGAAAATGTATCGCAGGAGGGAAGATAGGGAAGTTGCCCAGAAGAAAGTACATTATGCTGAATTTCCGCCAAGAAGCATACTGGAAGCCTCTAGAATGACTTCCCCCACCAAGAAAATCATCCCTAAAATCACGGCGCCAATTCTCATAATGCATTCAAGACCGGATAGCATCGTCCTGCCCAAAAGCTCGGAATATCTTTATGATAACGTCGGTTCCAAAGAGAAAGAGCTCGTCTTTTTTGAAAATTCTTATCACGTTTTTACCGTAGATAAGCACGCAGGCAAAGCCCACCAGCTCATGGGAAATTTCATTGATAGAATTTCCCATTCAAAGCACCAAGATCCAAGCACCAAATAACAAAACGGTTTGTAACTTGGATTTTGTAATTTGGGATTTCCCGCTGTGGAGCAGCGGGCTTTAGTCGTCTTTGATCTCTTTCCCCTCGATTTTCCTTACCCTGTCTTTATGAACTTTTGGCAGGTGAATTGTGAGCACTCCTCTTTTTAGTGTGAAGTGAGCCCTATCAGGATCAATTTCTTCAGGGAGAATAACGGAACGAGAAAACTTTCCCCAGAAACATTCTTGCCAGAAATAATCATGGCCGGCGATTTTACTGTCGCGATGACGTTCCCCTCTAACCGTTATCTTTTCGCTTGAAACATCAATATCAAGATCGGCAATCCTAACTCCGGCAATAGTTGACTCAACGACAACTTCATCCGGTGTTTGATAAACGTCAATTGCCAGCTGCCCCTCCATTTCTTCAGCGATGCCCGTTTCCGGCAGATCACTTTCTTTAGCTCGTAGCTTATTTGTTTCTAATTTTCCGGGCTTACCAAAAAGTTTATTAAACATGGTCTTATGGAAATATTATACCCCGCACCTTTTTGTTTGAAAAGGTGCGGGGTTATACACTATTGTTGCTGGGGGCGTCTGAGTCGAGCCATCATTCGGTCTCGGGCTTTTAGGATTTCAAAATCATGAAAGAGAAAAATGGCGGCAAGAAGCAGCAACCCCGTAGTATAGATTTCTATATTTTGAAAAAGAAGAACGAGGTAATTGAATCCCCAGTGAAGCAGGGTGGCTGCCACAATCCCCGGGATAAGGTACCCTCTAACCCAGTGAAAACCGAGGATGCCGCTTGCCATGGCGTGAAGCAAGGTTGCTCCGATTGCTCTTAAGGTAAAGGTTTCAAAGACCGACTCAGCGCCGATTAAATTCAATATGTTCTCCACCGCAGCGAATCCCAGTCCGGCGGTAATCATGTAAATCATTCCATCCACCCCTTCGTCAAAATATTTACTTTTCTTAATAATGAGGTAAACAATCAGGAACTTAGTAAGCTCTTCAATAAAAGCAAATGCTGCGAGAAGTGGGGAGGCATAAGACGGCTCGCCGATTGAGGGAGGAAAATATTTTTGGAGATAAAATTCAGGGATAACCGATACGCCAGCTGCCAAAGCCCCGCCGATAAACACATAAATAATCATTCTTTTCGGTTCCGGCCGAGTAGCATCTTCGCGGAGAAAGAAAATAAGCCAGAGAACTGCCGGGAGAAGACCTAAAATCGAAGGAATAATTACCATTTTTCAATCATGAGCATACCCCGTGGCTTATGAGGCAATCTAGCCCAGATCTCTTCGGTGACATATGGCATAAAAGGATGGAGCATCTTTAGATTCTCTTCAAGAATCTCTAAAAGTGCCGCTTGGGCCGCCGCCCTGTCCGCCAAATCGTCTCCCTGCAAACGTGATTTATTTACTTCAATAATCTTGTCGGCAAAAGTGTGCCAGAAATAATGGTAAAGAGTTTCGGCGGCATGATGAAATCTAAATTTTTCCAAATCACTTGTTACTTGTTTCTTTATTTCTTGCAGCTTTTTTAAATGTGCTCGATCAGCTTTTGTATATCTTGGTCTAACTTTCAGCTTTTTGTCATAGCTTGAAATGACAAACCGCGAAGCATTCCAAATCTTGGTCGTAAAATTCCGGTATCCTCGGATTTTGTCTTCGGAGATAGCCGTATCACTCCCGGGCATATTGCCGACGGTCAGTGCCATCCGCAGGGCGTCCGTCCCATAAATCTCCGCTACTCCCAAAGGATCAATAACGTTGCCTTTAGATTTAGATATTTTCTGCCAATCTTTGTCTCGTACTAATCCATGGAGATAAACATTCCGGAAGGGGATTTTTCCGGTGCGGTAGAGTCCAAGCATTATCATCCGGGCTACCCAGAAAAAAAGAATATCGGCCCCTGTTTCCATCATGTCGGTCGGATAGAAAGTTTTATAATCTTTCCCCTTCGGATAATTGAGGGTTGCATACGGCCACTGTCCGGAAGAGAACCAAGTGTCTAGAACATCTGGGTCTTGTTTCCATCCAGCCTCTCTGGGAGCTTCAGCCCCCACATAAATTTCATCTCTCCGATACCAAGCCGGGATTTTAATCCCCCAGACAATTTGCCTTGAAATATTCCAGTCACGGAGATTTTTCATCCAGTGAAGAAATACTTTTTCCATTCGCTTCGGGATAAGTTCAATTTTTCCAGATTTCACGGCATCGACCGCCATGTCTCGAAGCGATTTTTTGCCTTTCGGGGCTTCTGTCATTCGCACAAACCATTGCGGCATTACTAGCGGCTCAAGGGTAGTGCCGCATTTATAACAAGTAGCTACCGAGTGTTTGTAATTAGAGTCAGTTTTAACGAGCAAGCCCTGTTTTTTCATATCCTCGGCAACCCTTTGACGCGCCTCACTAATTTTCATTCCGGTATAAGGTCCGGTTTTCTCATTAAGCCGTCCATCTTTGCCGATGACTTCCCGAATCTCAAGCTTGTGTCGCTGACCGATTTCAAAATCGGTTGGATCGTGAGCTGGCGTAACTTTAATAACTCCGGTGCCGAAATGAGGATCCACTACTGCGTCGGCAATAACTTTCATTTTTGCTTTGCCGATTAGAGTTTCAATTTCAATTTCTTTGCCGATATATTTTTTGTAGCGCTTATCCTTAGGATTAACCGCTATAGCAGTATCGCCAAATTTTGTTTCCGGCCGGACGGTAGCGAGGGTCAGTGGGCCGTATTTAATGTAATAAAGAGGATCTTCTCGCTCCACGTATTTCACTTCCAGATCAGACAGGGTTGTCTGATGCTTGACGCACCAATTGACGATCCGCTCGCCGCGGTAGAGCAGGCCGTCTTTATGCATTTGGGTAAAAGTTTCGTGGGTAGTTTTAATAATCTTAGGGTCTAGCGTGAAAGTATTTCTTGACCAGTCGCATGAAGCGCCTAATTCCCGCAGCTGGTTCTCCATTATCTTTCTGTTGGCTTGAGTAAACTCCCACATCTCTTGCCACAGCTTATCGCGGGGGATTTGGAAGCGATTCCGCTTTTCCTTCTCCAATTTTTTGTCAAAGACAACTTGAGTTTCAAATCCAGCGTGGTCCGCTCCGGGCAGCCATAAAGTTTTTCTGCCGCGCATTCGCTGGAAACGGATCATCAAATCCTGAAGGGTGACAAAGAGAGCGTGGCCAATGTGGAGGGCGCCGTTGGCATTCGGCGGCGGCATGATAATAGTAAAAGATTTTTTATGGGTAACTGGCAGCTTATCAGGATTGAAAAAACCGGACTTTTCCCATCGGCGGTAAATTTTTGGCTCTATTGCTTGGTGGTCAAATCGCGACTCCATATTCTAGATTCTACTTTCTATTCTCTAGTTTCTAAAGGCTTAGGTTGGCTTGGGCGGTGAGGCGGCGCTTGCCCCGTGATCGCGGAGCGATTTTACGGTGCCTTTTACTTTTTAAGTAGTTAATGTAGGCGGCGGCGGCGATCATGGCGGCGTTATCAGTTTGATATTTTTTCTCCGCTGCCAGAAAAGTTAGCTCATTTTTTCGAGACTCACTCTGCAATCTTTTTCGCAGGGCGTTGTTGGATGCCACACCACCCGCAAGAATAATTGATTTTACTTTATACTCTCGGGCTGCACGAATTGTTTTAGCTGTGAGGACGTCAATAATAGCCTGTTGAAAAGAAGCAGCAACGTCTCGCTTACGTGCCTTTTTCTTGTCCCTTAAATAATAGAGGACAGCAGTTTTTAATCCGGAAAAACTGAAATCATAATTTTTTTGATGGATCATCGGGCGAGGGAATTCAATCGTATCTTGCCAACCCTTCGGCACGCCGAGGGCAAGTTTTTCTATTAAAGCTCCGCCAGGATAGGGAAGGTTAAGCATACGCGCCACTTTATCAAAGGCCTCCCCGGCGGCGTCGTCTCTCGTCTCGCCAATCTTTTTCCATGTAATTATATTCTTCTGATAAATAAGAATTGTATGCCCGCCGCTTACGATTAAAACAATTGCAGGATATACAGCTTTCTTCGACAAAAGGAAGCTATATAAATGGCCCTCAAGATGATTAGTTCCTAATAGAGGCTTCTTATATTTTTTGGCTAAATCCTTAGCAAAGTTAATTCCCGTCCAGAGCGCCGGCTCCAATCCCGGCCCCACCGTCACCGCAATCACATCGATTTTTTCCATTTTGCGCTTTGCGCTTCGCTCTTTGCCAAGAACTTGCCCGAGTACTAAGGGCAAGTTCTTTATATGTTCTCGCTTGGCG
>JAUYKE010000018.1 GCA_030700125.1 Candidatus Colwelliibacteriota bacterium | reverse complement strand
GAATGGCGGTAAGAAATCCGAAGAACATTGTAAGAGGAATAAAGGTAAGAATAAGAATATTGGCTATTAAAGCCGTAGCTGAGAGATAGCCAACTTTTATGAGTAGGATAGGAGCCACCGCTAATTGAGCCGAGAAGGTTTGGAGCCCCGTCTTCTTAAGCTCAAAAACACTTCCCTCTTTGTCTTGCCACTTGAGTCGCCTCTCTAAATAAGGAAAAAGATAAACGATCCCTAAAAGCGCGGCGAAAGAAAGCTGAAACCCTAAATCAAAAACTAAAAGTTTGGGGTTATGAACCAGCATTAGGAGGGCCGTGATGGTCACGGCGTTTCTCACGCTATAGAGCCGGCTTTGCTTTTGAGCCAAAAGAACAATCATTCCCATTATTCCCGCTCGGACAACCGAAGCTTCGGCACCGGTCATTATCACGAATAAAGGGATGGCAAATAAACTCAAATAAAAAGCCCAGCGTCTCCTGAAGAAAAGTCCGAGAATGCCCGTTAGAGTCCATCCTATAATTGAAATGTTGTAGCCGGAAAGAGCAACGATATGAGTGGTGCCGCTTCGATTTAACTGGTCTTTGAATTCGGAGGTAAACTCGGCGCGCTCGCCGAGAAGAATACCGGACATTAAAGCGGCCTCGCGGGGAGGTAAAACAGCGCCTAAGTTGCTGATGAGAGACTCCTTGAATTGGAAAAGTTTTGTTTTAATCGGGTTGCCGTTATTGCCGCTGATTATTGTTATTTCCGGGAAGGAAACAATATTTAGTCGGCCGGTAGGTGATTTATTAATTTCTCCCTTTACTTCAATCAAATCACCGTAATGAAATTCCCGGCTTGGTTCGGTATAAATCCTTGCCTCCCCCTCGTAAGGCGGCCAGAGCTTAATATCAATTTCTTCGCTTTTTAAGCCGTGGGTTGGTTCTTTGAAAACATCGCCTTGAAATACAATTTCTTCACCAAAAATAACGTTCTCGTTTTGGAGGGCAAGATAAAAATGAGAATAGAAAAATCCGAGAAAGCCAATTAAGGGCAGAATTAAAAAGTATTTCCAACGGAACTTTCTAAACCCATAAAAGCCGGTGGCTACGGCAAGCCAGGCGAGAAACGCCAGCCAAATATTGAGTTCTAAGTCAGCGGCGGCAATGCCAAGAATCGCAAATAAAGCAGTGTAAAAAGCGATATCATGCAAGCGCATAAAACTAGTATCTAGATTCTAGTATCTAGTAGGTTGGAGGGATTTCTTTGACGCCTGACTTTAGATTAACAACTCTTACGAGAGCATATAAAAGGGAGGAAAGGCGGTTAAGGTAGGCGCGGATTTCCGGCTTGACTTCGATTTCTCCTATCTCCGAATATCGAACTACTCTTCGCTCGGTTCGTCTCGCCACTGCCCTAGCGTAGTCAAGGAGGGCCGAGAGCTCGCTTCCACCGGCAAGGAAAAAAGTTGATATTGGAGGGAGTTCCTTTTCAATGCTATCTATAATTCCTTCTACAAGATCTATTTTATCTTGAGTAATTTGCTTGTCGGCACCGGCTATAGCGGCTTGGATAATGAAGAGGTTTTGCTGAACCTGCTCGAGGGTGTCAGGAAGGGTGTGCCCATTGATTTTGATGTTGGTATCTCCGGCCTTGGCTTTACAAACACCTAGAAGGGAATTGATTTCATCCAGCGCCCCAAGAGCTTCAGCTCGCCAACTCCCCTTAGAAAATCGCTGATCCTCCGAATCGAAAAAATAAGTATCCCCTTTATCACCTTTCCGGGTGTAGAGCATCAACTGATTATACCACCGCCGAGCATCTCACCCTCTTGGGAGTAGAAAACAGCGGATTGGCCGGGAGCCACAAACTTTTGAGGTTCGGCAAAATGTATCTCGTATCTAGCCTTGCCCCGTGGTGAGCTTTGCTCTACTACTGGGGTATCAAGTATTTTGTATAGAGTCGCTGGAGCAAGCGGTTGGCGGTAGCGAATTCTCACTAAAACATTCTTACATTCTTGAGAATGTTGGAATGTTCTGTGATTGATGAAATTGACACTAGAGAGGGTAATCTCTTTACGATACAGAGATTGGTCATTTTCGGGAGCAAGCACCACAGTGTTGGTCTTGGTATCTCTTTCGGCCACGTAGTGAGGTGTATTTAAGGCCACGCCTAAGCCCTGGCGCTGGCCAATGGTGTAAAACTGAACTCCGGGATGAGTGCCGACCACCCTGCCGTCAGTGGTTAAAATATTTCCCGGTGCCTCCTTGATGTACTGACTTAAAAAATCCGAGAGAGTAACTTTACCGACGAAGCAGATCCCTTGCGAGTCTTTTTTCTCTGCCGTGGGTAAGCCGACTTCTTTGGCAAGAGCACGGACTTCGGATTTTAGATAATCCCCGACTGGAAAAAGGCAATGCCTTAACTGTTCCTGAGTAAGCGTCCAGAGGAAATAACTTTGATCTTTATTTGCGTCTTTCGCCTGAAAAAGTTTATAGACAATTTTGAATTTTGAATTGTCATTTTGATTTTTAATTTTTGATTTTTCAATTTTTACGTAGTGTCCTGTTGCTATATAATCCGCTCCCATCTCTAGTGCTTTCTTTAAGAAAAGACCGAATTTGATCTCTTTATTGCACATTACGTCGGGATTGGGTGTCAGTCCCTTGCGATAGCCGTCAACCATATAGTCAACCACGGCCTTTTTATACTCCTCCTCTAAATTGAGGACGTAAAAAGGAATATCTAAGTGATTGGCTACGCGGCGAGCATCCTCTGCCTCTCTTAGGTCGCAGCCGTTCACGTTCCAGCAGCGCAGATGAACACCGACTACATCGTAGTTTTTCTTTTTTAACAAGTAGGCGGCGACGGATGAATCAACACCGCCGGAGAGTCCCACAAAAACTTTCTTAAACTCGTTCATCGTATTCTCCTGTTTCAGTGTTTATACGAATTGTGTCTCCTTCTTGAATAAATAGAGGAACGTTTACTTTTAAACCGCCTTCAAGAGTTACTGTTTTTTTCCCGCCATCGGCAGTACTGCCCTTAATATTTGGAGGAGCCTCAATCACTTTATAGTCAGCCTTGATTGGCAATTCAATGTTGATAATCTCTTCTTTTTCACCTGTGATGTGCTTCAATGCTACTACCTCCATCCCTGGCTTTAATAGAATGCTCTTTCCCTCTAGGGCATCGGCATTAATGAAAAAGCGGTTGGCCGGTTTACTCGCCTCATGAAACCAAAACTCGCCCCGACGTTCATAGATAAAGACAGCCTGCATTTTTGTAATTTCGGCTTCTCCCAATGAATCCCCGGGTTTAAAATTCCTTTCAAGGATAACGCCGGTCTTCAGATTCTTGATCTTGGTTTGAAAGACTGCCCCGCCTCGACCGATATGAGAGTGACTAATAGATAAGACAACGTAGGGAGCGCTGTCAACGACTATAAAGTTTCCCTTCTTCAAATCACTCGCTCCCAGTGCCATTTCCAGATTTCTCTAGTGCTTCTTTTAACTTCTCTCTATCAATTGGCTTTCGATCCTTTCTTGGTTTATTAGGCGGGGGATTGGTGAGAATGTCTAATCTTTTTTCTCCTCGCCGCTCTACTTTTTCCTCAAGTTTCTCGGCCTCGCTTAACCATTCACTCGCAATTTGCTTCTCTACTGTCGCCCGGGGAGTACCGAAGTGACTTCGGCTATTCTCAATAATTAAGTCGCCGAAGGAGTCTTGGGGAAGAGGTTTTAAGTCAGTTGTCTCGGCAGAAAAGGGTTTGGAGGCAACCCCGTCTATCATTAAGCGGATGTAAATATTACGGTTTGGCAGATTAACTAAATCACTGGCTTCGAAAGTAGGCGCAAATTCCTTCTCCAAAAACTCGGCGTCTTCTGCGCCGGTTCGAAAAAGAATCATTGTCCCTACATTACCGAAAATGGCGTCCCTCACTTTAGCGTCCTTGTAATCGCCGAGTTGGCCGATGTACTGGTGAGCTAAAACTAAGCTTAAGCGATACTTTCTAGCCTCCGATAAAACGTTGACAAACGATTCAGTGGAAAAGTTCTGGAATTCGTCAATGTAGAGATAAAAGTCACGCCGTTCGGCTTCGGGCATATCAACCCGCTTCATGGCAGCCAGCTGGAGTTTCGTAATAAGCATCGCACCCAAAAGCGCGGAATTATCCTCGCCGATTCTTCCCTTTGAGAGATTAGCCAATAAAATTTTGCCTTGATCCATTACTTTCCGGAGATCTATAGAAGAATGCGGCTGACCAAGGACATTTCTGATTAAAGGGTTAGAAACAAACTGACCAACTTTATTTTGAATGGCGGCGACGGCTTCAGTTTCTAGTCGCTGGGTGTAGCGGGCAAATTCATCCATCCAAAAAGATTTAACAACCGGATCCTGGAGATTTTGAACTATTTTTGCCCGATACTCCCGATCGGAGAACATTCGCATTATTCCCAAGAGAGTGGAGTCAGGATACTCGAGAAGCGCAAGGAGGGTATTGTTTAAAATATATTCCATTCTGGCCGACCAAACGTCCGGCCAAACTTTCTTAAAAACACCCATCACTCCGGAAGCAACCAAGTGGCGATGTTCGTCGGCCACGGTCTCGAGGGGGTTAAAGGCTATTGGGTAGGCGGTATCGGCAGGATTAAAATAAATAACATCATCGATTCTTTCTTCAGGGATGAAATTAAGAATTTTTTCAACGAATTCACCGTGAGGGTCAATAAGCCCCACTCCCCGTCCGGCTAAAATATCGTCAATAATCATGTTCTCCATCATGCTTGTCTTACCAGTTCCAGTTTTTCCCACAACATAGATATGACGGCGACGATCGTCGGTCTTGATGCCAAAATCAACTTGCTTGTTCCGGAAATTAGTTTTGCCTAAAACAGTTGTATCTTTTTCTCCCATTTGCTATTTGCTATTGGCTATTAGCCATATATTACTCCTCAACCAGCGGTAAGTTAACTGGCGGTTCGCCTTTTCTCGTTTCGAGCACTCTTAATTTTGCAGCAGAGACCATCGCTAGCGGCGGATGATAAATAGTAGCCAGTTCTTCTGCATTTAAAATAGAGGTCTTGAGTTTTAGGCCGAAACGGAATGGCGGCGGCTGGGCAATGTCTCGGAAAAGATAATGTTGAAACAATAGCTTCTTTCTCTTCACGAGTCGTTCTTTCCTGTTGAAGAGACCGACCTTAGTGGGAATGGTAATGGTCTTCATATTCGGCTTAAAGGCGTTGAGGTTCAAAGCGGCGAATTGATTGATAGCGCCGACGACGGCTGTCACATTCTCACCGGTAAACTCATCTTTCTTATCAATGTAAATAAATCTCAAAGTAGCGTCGAAAGCGAGTTTTGACATCTTACCCTCTACCGCTTTTAGTGTGTCTTGCTTGCCGGGAGTTAATCTCTCCGACGGTGCCGGAGGCGACTCACCTCCACCCCACTCTGGATGAGTAACCGGAGCCGCTGCAAGATTTCTGGAAAACTCAACAATTGAACCAAAGAAGCCTCCCCCGCCGCCTTTTTTTCCTGCCAATGCATCAACCGTTCCTTTAACTTGGCTGATCCACTCGGAACCAAGAGGACGCACTAAGAACTGGAGCCAAATTAACTCATTATTCTTGAGGTTAGAGATTACTTCGATAAGAGTGGCTAAGGGGTCAATGCCTAGTTCTTCAAACTGGAGAATTTGCTCAAAGTTAGGATAGGTTTTAATGGGATAAGCGTTGTCTCTCGCGAGTACATAATCAGTGCCCCAAATGTCAAAGTCATTATTTGGAATGTCCCGCGGCAAGAGGGCGGTGTAGTCCTCGACTTCCTCAATCTCCGCATCCGGATATTGAGAGAAGAGAGCAGCTTCAACAAGTTTGCGGTATTTTGTCGGCGTTCGAATATAAAAGTGGATGCTGTGGGCAAAGCCAGCAATTTCTAACGATATCCAATCTTCCACTTTTCCGCCCAGCCATCGCTCGCGCCTTTTGATTCCCTGGCTATAGGTGCCGTGGAGCGAAGCAAAAACCTGCTCCATCGATTTAATTGACTTTAAGTTATCCTTGGGAATCCTAATCTCCAGGATGACCCATTGAATGGCGTTAATGTATTGGTTGATTTTAGAACTAAGCCACCATCCCCGAAAAAGAATTACGATCGCCACTAGGATTGGTAGCCACCAAAAACCTAATAAAGTTTCAAGCATTTAAGGCATAGGTCCCCCGCCCCACTAAAACAAAACGGGGATCTTTAATCAGTTCATTATGAACTGTTGCCGGAGCCCGTTCCTTCAAGCTCATCTTATTTACCAGTTCCGCAATCTCTCTAAAGTGGAGAGGCCGATGCTCTTTAACAAGAACTAAGTGAGCTTTGTCGCGGACCGTTTTGGGATTGACCGCTGGCCAATGGTCAGCGCCTAGATCACCATAAGGGCCAACCGTGAATTTTTTGGAAATGGAAATATGATTAATGATGAGGGTGTCCGACAAATTAAATTTGGAGTTAGCCGTTTTTAAGAACTTTTCAAAATCTTGGTCTTTGACTTTAAGTAAATACAAAACCACGGCTTTGGCTGTTTGATGAGCTTCGTCTTGGTTGCACCAAAAGGGGTACCACTCTTCGTTAGCTTCACTCACATACGGCTCGCCCATTACGTTGGCTAAAAAGTGAAGCTTGTGGTGAAGCTCTCGTTCATCATGCTTATTCTTCAAGAGAATAGCAAAATCATGAGCCAATAAATCGGCTCTCCTTATATGGCCGGCGTTGTCTAGGTAGGCGTTAAGTTCGCCCAGAAGTAAAAGTACTTCCTCGTCTTCCTCTAATTTTTTTCTTATGGCTTTGAGGGTGGCTGCCTCTATCTGTCTTACCCTCTCTCGTGTCAAGTTGTATTCCTGACCTAGGTCCGCCAAAGTCCTTTTTTCAGGCACGCCGAGGCAATAACGGCTTACGATGATGCTCCTTGCTCTCACGCTCGGAACCTGAAGAGCGTCCTTAACTAATCGGTCAATGTCTATGTTTCTCCGAATACTCATTTTGCGGAAACACTACCATTTCGCGGATAGAATGTCAATTCTCGCCTCTTCTTCCCCACAAAGCGAGGAGAGGGCTCGCCACTAAAATTGAGGAGTAAGCCCCAGCAACCGTGCCGACTAAAATTGTGAGGACGAAAAGTCTTATTCCCTCCGGACCGAGAAAATAAATGGCCAAGAGCACCAAAACTAAAGTAAGAGTGGTGTTAACAGATCGGTGAAGGGTTTGAAGGATACTCTGGTTGACGATTTCATCAAGCTTAAGTTTATCCTTAAAGAGAGTGAGATTTTCCCTCACTCGGTCAAAAACGACGATGGTGTCGTGAACCGAGAATCCCATCACGAAGAGAAGGGCAACCACAAAATTGGTGTCAACTGTGGCGCCCGTAAATTTTCCTAAGATAGCAAAGAGGCCGGCAGGAATAGCCACATCATGAACCAAAGTGAAAAGGGTTACTAGACCGTACTTCCAGGAACTTATCGGGCGAGAAACTTTTCGAAAAGCAAAAGCGATGTAGATTGAGATGGCAAACATCACCAAGATGATTGCCAAAATAGCTTTTCGTTTCAGCTCTTCAGAAACTACAGGGCTGATCGTCCAAAAATCCGAACTTTCCACTTCTCCGCCAAATTTTTCCTTCAAACCGCGGAGATAGACTTGCCGGTCATCATCGGTAATCTCCTTAAAAGTGAGAGAATAAACCTGGCTTGAAGGGTCAAAAGAGAGGCCGACTTCCCCCACCCCAAAATCAGTGCTAAAGGCATTTCTCACATCGGCCGGCGAGGCATTGGGGATTTTAACCTGCCAAAGAGAGCCGCTCGTAAAATCAATCCCCAGCTTAAAGCCGAAAACCGTAATGCTTAATCCTCCTAGAAGAATGAGGACAATTGAACCGATTAAGAAATAATTTTTATGTTTTAGAATCCAGGTCATGATTCGTTCTTGGTGAAGACTCTTAACATTGTCCTTGTTACGAAAATTGCCGAGAACATACTGACTATCACCCCAATTCCTAGGGTAAGGGCAAATCCTTTCACGAAGCTCGAAGTAAGATACCAGAGGATAATGGCAGTAATGATGGTTGTGACATTTGAGTCCCTAATTGAAGGCCAGGCCCGACGGAAACCCTCCTCAATGGCAGAGACCTTACTCAATCCCTTCTTTAATTCTTCCCTGGTTCTCTCAAAAATAAGAATATTGGCGTCTACCGCCATACCGATTGAGAGAACGAAGCCGGCAATTCCGGCCAGGGTCATAGTAAAATTAGGAATAATTTTGAAAACCGCCAGAGTGAGGATGGTATAGATTACCAGGGCGACGGCGGCAAAAATACCCATCAACCGGTAATAGCCAAGCATAAAGAGCATCACAAGCAAGGTGCCGAAGAGGCCGGCAATAATGATGCTTCGCAAAGCGTCTTCAGCCGTAGTGGGACTCACGGTCCGCTGATGGATTTGCACAATAGGAGCTGAAAGAGCGCCGGCATTAAATCGCTTCACTAGAACCCTTGCTTCTTCTAGAACTTGCTCTTGAGCAGTTGCAGCGCCGAAAGTAATCTGAGCCGGACCGTTAATTTCACCGGCCACCGTTGGCGCTTGCAGTAAAGAATCATCAACGAAAATTGCCAAAGGCTTGCCGATGTTTCTCGCCGTTATCTGCCGAAAAAGCTCTGTCCCTTTTTCGTTAAATTCGAGATTTACCAATGGCCGGCCGAGCTCATCGAAATCGAGATAGGCCTTGGTAAGATAGCGACCGGTGAGCTCTGTTGAGCGATAATCAGTTCCGCCTTCCTTCTCGACTACTTCCCGGAAATCTAGATGAGGGGTTTCACCAATTTGCCTAATAGCCCCTTCTACGTCTTTCACGCCGGCAAGATCAACTAGAAGCTGATAAGTATCCCCTTTTTTGGCGACGGTCACTTTCGGCTCGGCGACTCCATAGAGGTTAACCCTTTTTTCAATCACTTCTTTTAAACCGGCGACCGCTTCATCCCATTCCCCTTTGGGAATGCCGGCCAAATCAACTTGATAAACAACACTACTACCACCAATTAAATCCAGCCCTAACTGCCAAGGAAGAAATTTACTTCCTAGAGGTTTGGGCAAAACAAAAAGGGCCGCTAGAACGGTCACAAAGATGATGGTAACGAGGATCAGCTGGCTCGCCTGCTTGGAATTCATGCTTGGGAAAATCTTAGCAGATTTTCGTCATCCGTTGCAAATAAGCTTGAAAAAGCGTCAAGAAAATAGTAATTTATTATGGCTTCCGCCCGTAGCTCAGTTGGTAGAGCAGTTGCCTTTTAAGCAAACGGTCGCAGGTTCGAATCCTGCCGGGCGGACAAGATCATTCCCCCAGCTCACTTTCCAAATCCTCAAGAAGTTTTTTGGCTTTGGAACTTAGGCGCTTCGGAGTGCTGACTTTGAGATAGATGATTAGATCGCTATCAGGGAGCATCCCTTCACCCTTTATTCTTAATTCTCCGCCCAATTCAAACCCCGGCGGGATTTTCACTTTCACTTCTTTCCCACCCAGAGTGGTAGTCTCAACCGCTTTTTCCAAAAGAACGTCCAGAAGATTAACGTTCACCTGCCGATAAAGATTGTTGCCACGTCGTTCAAAAATCGGATGGGGCTTAACCTTAACTCGCAAGTAGAGATCGCCGGCACCCGCTTGGCGCTCGCCTGCTTCCCCCGTTGCTTTAACTTTAATTATCTGGCCGTCGAGAACTCCCGACCGAATATCAATTTCAACTGATCTTTTACCTTTAATCCGACCACTTGCATCACAAGTGATGCAGGGTTCTTTTGGCATTTGGCCGACGCCGCGACAAGTTTTACAACTTACCACCCTTGCGAAATGCCCAAAGAAACTATCGCGCGATTCCTTAACTTCACCTCGGCCATCGCAATAATCGCACTTTTTGACTCCTGCCTTGGATTCGTATCCCAAGCCGTTACAAGTTTTACACTCTACGGAGGTCTCGTATTCCAGTTTCAGGATTTTACCGGCTTTGGCTTCTTCTAGCGTAACCTCGGTTGTGAGTTCCAGATCAGAGCCTCGGGTATAAGTTCGACGCCTCTGCCGGATGCCTAGCCCCTCAAAAAAGGCGTTGAAGATTTCTTCCAGTTCAGTGGCATCCTCAACGTTGCTAAAATCAAAATCCCAGTTCCAAGCCCCGTCAGGAGCCCCTCCGCCGAAAGGACCGGCGCCAAAAACGCGGCCGAACTTGTCGTATTGCTGCCTTTTTTCATCATCAGAGAGTACTTGGTATGCCTCGCTTACCTCTTTGAATTTTTCGGCATTACCGCTCGGCCTGTCCGGGTGGTATTTATGAGCTAAAGTTCGGTAGGCCTTTTTGATTTCCTCTTTTGAGGCGCCCTTCTTAATTCCTAGAATCTCGTAATAGTTATTCATTTTGACTCTTCGATTGAAGCATTATTATGCGATTATCTGTTGAGTAAGACAACCTCCTGTCTTCTGTTTTTGATGTCAATCGAGATGAAATTAAAGGCCAAAAGTAATTGGTAGATAATAAAAACAAACAATATCAAGGGGAAGGCAATGAGAAATTCAATGCTTTTAACCGAAAGGAAGATCATCCCAAGAATAATGAGAGCCCAATAAATCTTGGCTTGAGGAGTGAGGTTACTGATTTTAAACTGGAGCGCCTGATAAAGATTTTCCGCGACAGACCGACGCAAGTCGATTTGGGTACCCGCATAACCCTCTATATCTTGCTTTAATTGGGCAACCGATTGATTAATTGCTTGCCTATTAGTGATTAGATTACGCTCAGCCAGTTTGGCAAAGAAGGTCCCCGTCTCCATGTCGGGTGTGAAGTCTTGAACATAATGACGGGCAATCGGAGCTACCACAACATCCGTCAAGCGATAGACTCTTTCTTCGGTGAGATCAAGCTTAGCGATTAGAATCATGGAGACGAAGGTAAAAATTACAACCGCGGTTAGGGCAAATCCAATGACTGACTGGACGACTCGCGAAACTTTAACTTTCAAAGAATTATTTAGTTCGTCTTTACCTCGGCGGCCGGCCAGGAAAAGAAAGAAGAGTAAAAATCCGAAGGCGAATATAAAAGGGAAAGACACGGCCGAATAGAAAAACGAAGCCCAAGCCAAGCTGTTTAAGATAACGGCGGTGGTGAGATTTTTATCGGCATTGGCCAGAAGAATTACCTGAAGGGCAAAGAGAGCCAAGAAGACCAGAAGAGTTAAAATTCCGTAGAATACCTCGCCACGGCTAAAAAAATAACTGCCGACGAGCGCAATAGCAGCAGTAATTCCTATGACGCTATATATTTTAGAAACGATTGACCCGGACCTGGCGCTTCCGGTCTTTACCTCGGGGACGTTAACCATATTAATTTACTCCTCGGCAGGCGTTTCGCTTTCTCCCCCGCCGCCTTTATCTTTATACAATGATTCGCCGATTTTCTGAAGTGAATTTGAAAGTTCGGCAGTTCTTGTTTCAATAAGCGTTTTATCTTCGCCGGTTATTGCTTGTTTTAGAGACTCAACCTTATCGTTAATTTCTCCTTTAATGTCGGCCGGTGCTTTTTCGCCGGCATCGCGCAGAGATTTTTCAGCTGTGTAGATCAGGGTCTCGGCTTGATTCCGCGATTCAGCCAACTCTTTCTTTTTTATATCTTCCCCAGCGTGGGCTTCGGCTTCCCGACGGAGACGCTCTACCTCTTCTTTACTCAAAGCAGTTGAAGCCTCAACTTTTACCGACTGTTTTTTGCCGGTGGCCTTGTCGTGAGCGGTGACGTGCAAAATACCATTTGCATCAACATCGAAAGTGACTTCAACTTGAGGCATTCCTCGAGGGGACGGCGGAATGCCGTCTAAGATGAATCTGGCTAAGGTCTTATTATCGGTTGCCATTGGTCTCTCTCCCTGGAGCACATGAATCTCTACCGAAGTTTGGTTATCCGCGGCGGTTGAGAAAACCTGCGTTTTAGCTGTAGGAATGGTTGTATTTTTGGGAATAAGAGTTGTGGAGACCGCTCCTAAAGTCTCAATTCCCAGAGAAAGAGGAGTCACATCCAGAAGCAAGATGTCCTTAATATCACCTTGGAGAATACCGGCTTGGGTGGCAGCTCCCAAGGCTACCACTTCATCCGGATTAATCCCTAAGTGCGGCTCTTTGCCAAAAAGATTTTTAACGGCGTCTCTCACAGCCGGCATTCTGGTTTGACCTCCAACCATAATAATTTCATCAATGTCCGTGAGCTTCAGACCTGCTCCCTTCGGCGCAGCACTGGTTACCGTTTCTTTTACCAGTTTAATTGATCGCTCAATATATTCTCGGACCAACTCCTCCAATTTCGCTCGAGTAAGCTTTATCAAAAAGTGCTTTGGGCCGGAAGAGTCGGAGGTGACATAGGGAAGATTAATTTCTGTTTCAACCGAAACGGAGAGTTCATGCTTGGCTCGCTCTACTGCTTCTTTCAATCGCTGGATAGCCAACGGGTCTTTGGATAGATCAATCCCTTCTTGCTTTTTGTATTCAGCGACCAGGTATTCGAGGATTTTTTTATCAAAATCGTCACCTCCCAGGTGAGTGTCGCCGCCGGTGGCTTTGACCTCAACGGTGTTATCGCCCACTTCAAGAACCGAAATGTCAAAAGTGCCGCCGCCGAAATCATAGACCACGATTTGTTCGTCTTTTTTCTTGGTAAGGCCGTAAGCAAGTGCCGCGGCAGTAGGTTC
>JAUYKE010000013.1 GCA_030700125.1 Candidatus Colwelliibacteriota bacterium | reverse complement strand
GTTGAAGGATTGGATAATGAAGTAGCCGAGAGCATTAATGAAGTGCAGAAATCACTGGAAGAAGCTGGATTTAAGTTTAAGAAAATCAGTTTGCCCCACACTAAATATGCTTTGTCGGTTTACTATATTATCCTGCCGGCGGAGGCGAGCACTAACCTGGCGAGGTATGATGGGATTCGCTATGGCACTCGGGGAGAAGCGAAAAATTTGATTGATCTTTATTATGAAAATCGGGGCGAGGGATTCGGACCGGAGGTGAAGCGGCGTATTATTTTAGGGACATTCGTTCTGTCAGCCGGTTATTACGATGCTTATTATTCAAAAGCACAGAGAGTGCGGACTTTAGTAAAACAAGATTTTGAGGAAGCGTTTAATCCGCCAGCTGGCGGAGGTGTGGATGTAATTCTGGCGCCTACTGCACCCACGCCGGCTTTTAAAATTGGAGAGAAAACAACTAATCCTCTTCAAATGTATCTTTCCGATGCTTTCACCCTGCCGGTTAACCTTGCTGGCTTACCGGGAATCTCCATCCCGGTAAAAGGGAGAGAGGGCAAACTGCCAATCGGGTTTCAACTAATCGGAAAACCTTGGCGCGAAGCTGATATTTTGGGGATCGGGAGGGTTTATGAGGGGTTATAATTTTGCAAGGGAGCGATCTCTGATACTTTGAACTAAAAACACCTTTAAAATTCAGTAATCTTGATAAAATTATGCTAAAACTAAGAGTTATATGCAAAGAACCTCCGGAGCGGTTTGAGGTGCCACAGCCTAAATCGACTAAGGGAAAGAATGAGGTTGATTATCCGGTCAATTAGTCAAAGATCTCCCTCCTTTAGGTTTTCGAAATACTCCTTCGCTTTGAGCTGCATATAGTAGTCGCAATAGATCTTCATCGCTACAACTTCAGTGAGAGTAATCGGGTGATGCTTCTGTCGCTGAGTATCCGCTTCAAGTGCTGAACAAAGATCAAGCGTTTTTTCGAGGTCTTTCATTTCTGCGATTTTCTCGTATTGTTTTTTTACCGCCTCTTTGAAGTCGCTCGTCCCATCCCAGTCGCCGAACGCCCGCATCGCCGCTTTCAACGCTTTATAGAACTCTTCAAACGCATTCACTTCAAGCGATAGGTGGATGTCAGTTTTGCTGAACAACGTAAGCCCAAGCGCATACGTCTTCAAGAACTCCTCGAGCTTTTGCGACTCACGCATAAAGAGCGCAACGATGTGGTAGACGTTCCGCACCGCATTTTCATCGAGAACTAACTTTGCTTCGTCGAAGCCGACATGCAAACGCTTGTGCGGAGCGACGACGAGCTTGATGCCTCCTTTCGGATCGGCTTCAATATCTATAATGTCGACGTAGTATGTCGAAATATCCTTTTGCACGTTCCACCAGAACACACCCAGTGTGCCAACGTTGAACGCCAGCACAATGGTCTTTGCCATGAATAAACCGTGCTCCCATACGTAGCTAGTATGGAGACCTTTCGGCAGAGTGAGATCTATGAGCATTTCTCCCTTCGTCAGTTTCATCGCATCCTTGCGATCCGACTTATAGATCTTTATCCCGTGAACACCCTCATTCCATTTTGTAAAAGCGTTGTTGCGAATCGAATGCGATGGCGTCTGGATTCGGATCTTCATTCGATACTTCGGCGTATGGGCGTCTTCACCCTCCGGCTTTTTCCTCTGTAGCTCCTTTTGCGCATATTCACGCATCTCGGCATCGTTCTTCCGGTAGAGCTCACGCAGCCACTTAATCCACTCCTTACCGTTTTTTAGCTCCTTGAACTTATTGATAGAAGCACCACTAAAGATTTGTTTGCGCATTTCCGGATCTTCCATGGATTTGAAGAACCATGTGAGTTCCTCAATATCGCCAGCCTCGAACTCGGTTATCTCTTTCGTTTTCTCGAGTTCAAGACGAGCGCGAGTCAGCCCCGTGAGCATTTTCACCTCCTTTTCCTCAACGCGTTCTCCTACCGGCAACGGATTCTTCGCATCCGTATAAAGCGACTTGAGACGATGCTCATGCAGAGTTGTCGCGAGGTGTTGGTTTTGCTCGATACCTTCCTTCGTGAACGACTCGTTACGGATCATGCTGCCGCCCCAAAGCGCCCAGAAGATCTTTCTTATATGGTCGTCCATTGCGTTGACGAGATCTTCCTTGTCCGTGCCGGTTGTACCGACCGTGTAGTGTATGGTCGCCAAAATCGACTTGCCAACCTCTTCCAAAGCCAAGAGCGCGAGATGAAAACAGATATGATCTGTACCCTTGCCGAGTTCGCGCTCGGCAATAGAAAGGAACGCCTCCGCGTTGGCGAGGCAGATTTCGCGCGTTAGCTTAAGCTGGTCGTGTTTCTCTTCAGGAGTCATATTTTTATGATGTGGTGTGGATAAGTTTTTGATTTTCTATTTTTAGGCCTCCGAATTCGGTTTAAAAACTAAAACAGTCCGCAAGGGGCTATTTATTATCCCTCCGTCGCAGCTTCTTGCGGGTTGTATCCGCCGAAGCCTGCTATGGCGGGCGAAGGCGGGCGCGACCGGAATCTCACTACTCGCTCATTTCACTCGCTGCGTTTTCAGAACCCACGGTTCTGAATAATCTCCTACACGGAGGGGACCCGGTGGCTTCCCCTCCGGCCCACCCCTCGTTCGAATCCCACCTCAAATACAAATTAAGCATATCACAAGGATATGCCTAATTTATATTAGCGGAGAGGCAGGGATTCGAACCCTGGATGCCTTTCAGCATATCCGCTTTCCAAGCGAACGCACTAGACCACTATGCGACCTCTCCTCGATTTCAAATTCCGCGACTGATATTATGAGTTTTTCGGAATAGCTTGTAAAGCTGTTTTCGCTTTTCTTTAAATATTGAGGCTCCGAAGAACCTTCACCCGTTCCTCTACCGGAGGATGGGTCATAAATGCTTTGTGATACCAAGGAGTTTTCTTTTTCTGGCCCTCGCTCTCAAAGGGATCGTCAAACCACAAATGGGCAGTGGTACTCGTTGCTCTTCGCATCGGAGTGGGGTCATGAGAAATTTTTTCGAGCGCTTTTGCGAGTCCTTCCGGGTAGCGAGTAAGAAGCGCCCCGGTTGAGTCAGCTAGAAACTCTCTGCGGCGGGAAATGGCCAGTTGAATCAATATGGCGGCGATCGGGGCGAGAATAGAGAACGCAATAGCAATCAAAATCATAATTCCACCCGCTCGATTATCGTCACTATTTCTCATTCCCCCCCAGAGGGCCGAACGCATGAATATATCAGCTAAGATAGAGATGAAGCCGACTAAAACAACTACAACGGTGCCGAGGAGCATATCGCGATTGCCGATGTGGCCCAGCTCGTGAGCAAGCACTCCTTCAAGTTCGGTTCGATCAAGTCGCTGGAGCAACCCTTCGGTCACGGCTACCACTGCATGCTTAGGATCGCGACCAGTGGCAAAAGCGTTCGGCGCCTGCTCGGGCACAACATAAATCCTGGGCATCGGCAGGCCGGCGGTAATAGTTAAGTTTTCCACAATTCGGTAGAGCTCCGGATTATCTTTCATCTCTACGGGTTTGGCCCGATACATTTTTAAAACGAGCTTGTCGGAATACCAATAGCTGAAGAAGCTCATGAAGACGCTAAAGATAACGGCAAAATATAAAATACCCGGGTTGCCGTACGCCTGCGAAAACACCCAGCCGACACCGATAACGATGATTAAGAAGGCGGTGAAGAGTATCCAAGTCTTGCGAATACTTTCGCTTTTTTGAGTGTAGAGAGAGGGCATGACTTATTTAGAACTGGACTTTCACGGGTTGCTCCTCTGCTTCAGGAGCATCAAAGAAAGCTTCTTCTTTGAAGCTGAACGGCTTGGCCATTAGGTTCGTGGGAAAAGTTTGAATGGCGGTGTTCAAATCCATGACGGTGGTGTTGTAGAAGCGGCGAGAGGCCTGGATTTTGTTTTCGGTGTCAGAGAGTTCCCGCTGGAGCTCCAGAAAATTGACGCTGGCTTTTAGATCAGGATAATTTTCGGCTACGGCGAAAAGGGTTTTCAGGGTCTCGGATAACATATTTTCCGATTTGGCCCTTTCAATAGGATTGCCGGAACTCTGGGATACTGCCGTCCGGGCCTTAGTTACATTCTCAAGCACCCCCCGTTCGTGCTTCATATATCCTTTGACTGATTCAACTAGATTGGGAATTAGGTCAAAACGGCGCTTCAACTGAACATCGATGTCAGAGAGGGCTTCCCTTGCCCGATTGCGAAGAGTAATTAAACGGTTATAGGAAAGGATTAGCCACACAATAAGGACTGCAACTATTCCGAGAATAATGTATGTAGTGGTCATATGGATTAGTATCAAGTATTAGGTATCAAGTATTAATTCCCTTTAATAATCTCCCTGAGGCATGCCCGGCATTGGCTCCTTCTTCTCCGGAATATCAGTGATGGCAGCCCCCATTACAAGATAAGTACTGGCAACCGAGAGAGCATTAATAAAGGCGGTCTTAGTAACTTTAAGTGGGTCAATGATGCCTGCTTCTTTTAAGTCGCCGATCTCGTTAGTCACAGCGTTAAAACCTACCCATCTATTGTCCACTTTCGCTCGCCCATCTCTAATCTTTCGCATAATGTCATCGGGAGACGCACCGCTGTTGGAAATAATAGCTCTAAGCGGTGCTTCGAGTGCGCTCTTAATAATCAATGCCGCTTTATCCGATGGCGGTTCACCCGAACCAGCTAAACCAGCAATAGTCACGTTGAACAAGGCAATACCGCCGCCCGGCACAATCCCCTCCTCCATACCAGCTCTCGTGGCTGAGACCGCATCCTCCACTCTTTGCTTTAATTCTTTTTGAGCTGATTCAGTTGGAGCACCAACCTTAATTACCGCTACGCCGCCAGCTAATTTACCCAGTCTTTCCTGAAGCTTTTCTTTATCAAACTCGGATTCTGTTTTTTCTAATTGAGATCTAATCTGAGTAACCCTTTTATTAATTTCCTCTTTGTTTCCCCCGCCCCCAATAATAGTGGTGTCGTCTTTATTGGCAATAACTCGATGAGCTTTCCCTAAAGAGGTAATGTCAACACTCTCTAATTTCTTGCCAATATCTTCTGAGATAAATTCAGCTCCGGTAACAATGGCAATATCTTGAAGCATTTCTTTTCTTCTGTCGCCAAACCCGGGAGCTTTCACGGCCAGTGCGGTAAATACCCCGCGAAGTTTGTTGACGATGAGAGTTGCTAAGGCTTCGCCTTCAATGTCATCAGCGATAATTACCAATTCCTTTTTGCCGCTCTGAATTAGTTTTTCTAGAAGTGGCAATAAGTCACTGATAGCGCCCACCTTCTGGTCAGTGACTAAAACATACGGATTCTCGAGCACCGCTTCCATCTTGTCAGGATTAGTCATCATGTAGGGAGAGATATATCCCCGATCGAACTGAAGACCTTCAACCATTTCGTAGGAACTGCCGATAGTATTTGAGTCGTCCACCGTAACTACCCCTTCGCTGCCGATTTTTTCCATCACTTCACCAATTAATTTTCCGATTTCCTCATCTTTGGACGAAAGAGTAGCTACTTCCTGAATTTTCTTTAGGTCGTCAATTAACTCTTTTTGGGCCTCCAGCCCGGAGATGACAGTTTTACCGGCGCGTTGAAGCTCTTCGGCCAGATGAATGACATTAAATCCTTTTTCGCTAATAGCTTTCTCGCCCTCCTCAATCATGGCGTGCGCCAAAACAACTGAGGTTGTGGTACCATCGCCCACATTGTCGTTGGTTTTTTCAGCCGCTTGTTTAATAAAATCTGCTCCAAGGTTTTCATATTTGTCCTGAAATTCAATTTCTTTAGCAACAGTGACGCCGTCAAAAGTGACCTGAGGAGCGCCATAACCCTTTTCAATCACCACTGCCCGGCCGCGCGGACCCAAAGTCATCCGAACTGCATCGGCTAATTTATCGATCCCTTTTTTGATTGCAACCCTTGCTTCGTTATTAAACTTAATTTGCTTTGCCATCTCTCAAAAAATCTAATGTCTTAATTCTCTGATTTAAATTCGACTGTCCGCCCCGTATCAATAATTGCTAAAATGTCATCTTCGTCTCCGACCAAGTATTTCTTACCGTCAATTTCAATTTCGTCGGGACCATATTTCTTGAAGAGTACTACATCTCCAACCTTAACCGACATCGGGATTATCTCTCCATCTTCATTGTATTTTCCGGGACCAGCAGCCACTACCCGACCCTTCATTGGCTTTTCTTTGGCAGTATCAGGAATGACAATACCTGACTTAGTAGTTTTCTCTTCTTCGAGCGGTTCAATAAAAACGTGATTTGAAAGTGGTTTTAGATTCATAGCGTCTCTCTTTATAAGGGATTAGAGTAGTCTTTGTCAAGTTCTTTCAATATCTTTTCTATCCGTTTGGTATCCGGATGGAATTCGAGTTCGTCGTCATTGTAAATGAATCGCGGTTTATAGCCAAGTGATTGCGGGAGGCCGAATTTGATTCGTTTAATTTGATCTTCTTTTAGCATTTTCTCTATTCCATCACCAAGGCGACTGCTTAGTACCCATTCTAGGAATTTTTTTAATAAAGACTGGCCCTCGCCTAGGTATCGAGAATCACGCTCGGCCCATCGAAGCCTTGGTGGACTCGTCCAGTCATTAGCTTTGAAAAAATTTGAAATTGATTTTTCGTTTCCCAGTACAGGTATTAAATTTTGGTAAAGATGATTCCAATATGGATTGTGAGGCGGACTTAAACGGTAACTGCGCGGAGTAACAAAGTGATTCATACAGATTTTATCCGAGGCCGTCTCCTTTTCGTCAAGCTTACTCCGGCGCCAGCCGAAGAGCTGGAAAAATGCCACGGCGAAAAATCTGGCAGTAAAAATTCGCTTCTGCCGGACGCCGACGATAACATCGAAGTCAGATTTTTCATGGAGCTGACCAGTAGCCAAAGAGCCAGCCGCAAGAACAAAATCCGCGAACGGGACAAACCGGAAAAGTCGCACCCTGCTTGAGAATTTCTCCCACTTCTTATGAGCAAGATTCCTGTTCGGAGATTTTTCAAAATTCTCCATAAGTTTTCATCACTCAACATTCAATCTACTATAGTAAAAAAGCGATCGCTTTTTTACTATAGTAGATTTTAAAATTATATGATTACCTCTCTTTATGGTGTCGGCTCTAGTCGTCGTCGAGGTGGGGTTTATCCAGAGCTACCGGCTCGATGCCGACGGCCTCTCCACTAATCCTCATAACATCTTTATCAATCTTGCCCAGCTCTTTGTAAGCGGAATTGTATGCATTAACGGTTGTTCCCAAATGATTACCCAATTTCTCCATATAATTCTCGTAACTAGCGAGATGGCGGCCTAGTTCTCCCACTCTCTTCCTGATTTCCTTGGCTGATTCCTCAATCTGGAGCGCTTTTAGCCCCTGGAGGACCGTCTGAAGATAAGCCAAGAAAGTAGTCGGCGAGACAATCATCACTTTTTTCTCGCCGGCGGCGTACTGAATTAAGTCGCGAGTAGCAGATTTGACGGAACCGATCTTATTAACCAACAAATCGTAATAAACGGCCTCCGAGGGAATGAACATAAAGGCGAACTCCATCGTCCCCTCTTCCGGTTTGATGTATTTGGAAGTTTCATCAATCCGATTTTTGAGATCGTCCCTGAAAGCCGCTTCCAGCCGAGCGCGTTCAGCTTCGTCTCTTGTGTCTAAAAGGCGGTTATAGTTTTCCAAGCTGAATTTTGAGTCAATCGGAATAATTTTGTCTTTCACAAAAATCGCCGCATCAACCGCCGTGCCGTCTTTAAATTGATATTGCATCTGAAATGTCCCCGGCGGCATAACATTCTTTAGTACTGTTTCCAGATAATATTCGCCCAAGACGCCCCGCTGTTTTGGGTTTTTTAAGATGTCCTGTAAGCTCTCCAGTTGTTTAGCAATATCTACTACCTGCTTTTGGCCTTCACCAACCTTAGTCAGCTCTTGGGTAATTTCTTTAATAATTTTGGCGCTCTCGCCGAATTGTCGCTGGAGAAGCTTGGCGGATTCTCCAAGCTTGGAATCAATCGTTCGGCTAATTTCGTTAATTTGGTTCTGAATTAAAAGAAAGGGCTCTCCGCCTGTCTTCTCTCGCCCACGTCTTAAAGTCAGGAAGATGACCACTCCTAAAATAGCAAGCAGGGCTAAGTTAGAAACTATAAGTAAGGTTTCCATTGGCTAAATTATACCCTCCTTGCCTCTTTCACCAAAGCGGCTAGGGCGGCTGAGCGCTAAATCCTGCCTGCTGGCAGGCAGGATACGGAAGAGCAAATTAGTAAACTGAAGTAGCATGTATAATAAAGGGGTATGAAAAATATCGTGATTCTGGGAGCTGGGTTTGGCGGGTTACGAGCGGCGATCGTGCTAGGCAAAAATAATAAGAAGTTGAGAAGGAAAGGCTATCAAATAACCCTCATTGATAAAAATCGCTACCATACTTATACTCCTCTTCTCTATGAGATCAGTACCACTTCTAAAGAAACTGCCAACTACCTGGACCTAAAATCGGTTACTACTTATCCGATAGAGGGGGTACTCCTAGGCCTTCCGATAGAGTTTATTGAAGGCGAGATTCAGGAAATCGACTTGGTTAATAAAAAAATACAATTAGCGGAGAGACAGGTGGAGTATGAATATTTAATAATTGCTCTCGGTGCGGAAACCAATTTTTTTGATATTCCCGGCCTCAAAGAAAATGCGCTGGAGCTTAAAAGCTTAAATGATGCACTTAAAATTAGAGATACTGTGTGGGAAATGGTTGAGGGCGCCGCGCAGAATGAAGCGGTTGATATTGTTATCGGAGGTGCCGGCTCAACTGGAGTGGAATTAGCCGGTGAGATTCAAGAATGGTTAAGTCAACTAAAGAAAGAGGGATACAGGTGTCGAACTAGCGTCACCTTAATTGATGCCGCGCCTGCTATTCTTAGCGGCTTTGACCCGCGGATTACCAAAATTGCCTCACAAAGACTCAAAAAACTGGACACAAGTATCCTTACGGAGGAAAAAATAGATAAAGTTGAGAATAATAAGGCTTATCTTGCAAGCGGCAAGATAGTGTCCTTCGATCTTTTAATCTGGACCGGAGGGGTAAAAGCCAATTCAATTGCTGAAAAGCTGCCGGTTAAATATGAAAAGCAGAGCAGGATTGGAGTTCTCGGCGAACTCCTCTGCGCTTTTGAGAAGTCGGATCTTAAGGCGGAAGGCAATGTCTATGGAATTGGGGACATAGTTTGCGTCCCTGACTCGACAGGTAAACCGGTCCCGATGGTGGCAAGAGCGGCCATTATTCAAGGGACAATTGCGGCCAAAAATATTGTGAGCGAGATCAAAGGCAAAAAGTCTTATCTCAAATACAACCCGAAAGAATATCCTTACATTATTCCCGTTGGAGGCAAATATGCGATTGCTAAAATCGGACCCTTCACGATCGTTGGGTTCTTCGGCTGGATATTAAAAGGGTTAGTAGAACTTAACTACTTGTTCTCAATTATGCCTAATATGAGAGCGCTCAGGATTTGGTTAAGAGGATTAAGGATCTTTATCCAAAACGATCGTCTTGGGTAATTATCAAGATCACTTAGCCCCAGATTTTGTGAAGTTGCGGATAGCGGCGACAAATCAGTAAATTGGCGCACCAATTATCTAAGCCGTAATAGCGGCCAGCCCGGACCGCAGCAAATAAAAGGAGAATGGCGGCGTAGATGATATGCTCATCAACAATAAAACCGTGCGCTACTTCGGGAAACTCTAAGACGGGAAAATAATATGCAAGCATCAAAACAGCGCCAAAGAGGGAAAACAGTCGAACTCCAATCCCAAGGATTAGAGATACCCCGATAAGAGTTAACCCCCATTCGTTTAAGAAATTCACCCAGCCGATATTCTCCGGCGCAGCAAGCCAGCCATAAAATCCCGGAAAAGTTTTGGCGTTTGCCAGATACCCGCCGGCAGTCCACGCCGGATTAACTATCTTAGTTATGCCGGCGTAAAACATAAGCCAACCCACCGCTAATCTGGAGATCAGTAGAAACTTAGATTCCAAACTACTTAACATCTTTTATTTTATTTTTACCCTCGACCTTTTAATTATAGCGGGTAACCGCTGTTAGCAACATTCCTTCATCTTATCTTCCAGATCTTTAACAGTTTCCGAATTTTCCTCCTCGGCAGTTGCCTGAGGCGACCTCAGGAAGAATAAGTAGCCGAGCGGGGTCAAGATAAGAGCTGCCTCAATTAAGGTTAACCAATTCACGTTGGTAAGAAGGAGATAAGCGAGGATAAGTCCAATGATGAGTACAGCCATTTTAGGGGTAAAGGATCTCATTACTTTAAATTTCTTCTCCCCTTGGTAAACAATCCCAACCACCGTTCCACCCATGAGAAGCGCCGTCGGCAGAAAATAATCATTGGAGGCATAACCCAGCAGCATCAAGACCGTTAAGGCGAGCCAGGTTAAACTAACTCCCAAACATATCGGACAAATCGAAGATAACCAGGCCTTCTTCACGAGGAGGAAAACAGAAGCGAATAACGCCACGAGGGCAATCGTTATTAGGATAGTTGTCACGCTAAACAAGAAAAATTATTATTCCCAATCCGACCATTAAGAACCCTGCAATCAATCTCTCTCTTTTTCGCCGGGCGTTTTGCCAAACCTGAGCTCGCTCCAACAGGCGCTCGTCCGAAGCAATGAAGAGAGCTACAAGAAGCGGTAAAACAAAAATTAGATTGTAGAGAGTTAGATAGCCGAGCCCGTTGAAGAAGGTGACCTGATCATGGAGTAGCCCCAGGACTGCCAGATAGGGCCCGCCGGTACAAGGAAATTCGCACACTCCGACCAATGCCCCTAGAACAAACGCCGTCGGCAAGCTGGCTTTATCCATCAGATCCGCCATCTTGTGATGGGCCCCGTGCGGGATGCGGAGCTTAATTGGGAAATTAGGAATGAGAGCGTCAAGAATATTTATGAGACCGAAGCCAACAAGAAGAACTGCACCTACCTTGGCCATAAAATGGGGCACCCCGAAGACGTGAAGCGCCTGGAGGATTCCCAAGCCAATGAGAAAATAGGCAATGAAGATACCCAGAACGTACACCAAGCCGATTTTAAGAATGTCTTTCCGCAAGCGGCCGATGCTGAAGAGAAAAGCGATAGTAAGGAGGAGAATTGAGAAAGCGCAGGGATTAATGCTGTCAACTAAGGCGGCAGCGACAACCACCGGCAAAAAAAGATTACCGCCCTCGGAGAGCCGCCAGATAAGAGAAGCGGAAGACATAGAATTAAAGTAAGTCGCCGATCCCACGATAAGGACGGCGAGGACCAGAAAAATCAGTAATTTTTTACTCATATGGCGCAGCTTGCCCCTCCTTGAACTTGGGCCGCCACATTTTTCTGCCAGCCGGAATAACTGGAGTATTCTGCTGATAATGCTTCTTTAGGAGAGAGGTTGGGGAATTTCTCGACAATACCCTGATACTCTCCGGGAAACCAAAGTGAATTTAACCTTAGAGCTAAAGCGTATAATTGTTCTTCCTTGTAACCCGCACTAGCGGCAAGCTCTAAAACTCCCAGAAGAGCCGCTCCGTGATTACAGTCCGGAAAAAGAGTTGGATTGTCACAGCAGGGGCGGTAGGTATTAGAAGCCACTTCATAGACAATTTTCTCTTGCTCCGGAGTAAGATTCAGAATCTGATGTTTGTTGAGGTAATAGTCCCCGGCTCCATCCCGGCCGACTGTCCAACCGCCGGTGGAAGCAAGATAAGCCACGTCTTTAAAGCTACTCATTGGTCCTTGAGCCAAAACCTCACTCTTCTGAGCCAAACCGAGCGCCCAAAAAGTGTTAAGCAAAAAGCCGGACTCTGCTTCTCCGATTTTAATCTCTCCCCGATAATCCCCTTTCAAAATTGCCTTTTCTTCATCGCTTAACCCGCCCGTTGCTTCTTCCAGTTTGGCAACATCAATTACACCAGCAGCCACCAGTTTAGGCACCGCATCTCCCCAGTAAAGCGGCGGCAAGTTAGCTTGGGCCGGGACGACCGATTCGCCTCTCTGAATGATGAGCCCGATTATTAAACCCAGTCCAACTATCCCAAGTGAAATTCTTATTGCTTCGTTCCTTGTTATTGTCATTTTTATGGAGTTACTACCGCACTAAAGCTTAGCACAAGAGGTGCGTCCCCGACTTCTAAGACGATCTGCCTTTCAATCGGGCCGACGCCGGCCGGGCCGTGAGCCGCAGGGTCAAATATTGCCCGGACAATTAATTCTTCCCCGGAACTAATCGTTAAATTAGCATTATTACCTATACCACTATGTCCGGCCATACCGAAAGGACCAACCTCCTTCCCTCCTGCTTTGAGATACGCAGTGGTACACATACAAGAAGTCTCTGCTCTGCCAATTTTTACTGGTGCCGAAGAATTATTCCGCAGAACGAACTCATGATTAACCAGGCCTTTTGCCATTGAAACCTCGCCGAAATCATAAGCTGATTCCGTCACCGCAAGCTGGCCTTGATCTGATGCAATTTCTTCCTTGGGAGCTGAGCCCGATTTACCCGCGACGCTATAACTCCAGAGAATCAAGCCGCCGCCGATAATGAGTGATAGAGTAATGATCGCGAACGTAGTTGTAGATTGTTTTTTTGTAGTTTGTTTCATTGTGGTAAACAAAAATATCCGACCTTAATAAACAGAATCAGAAGCCGCCCTGATGTCTCCTTAAGAGCGACTAACTACTACAGGTTCGGACTATTAGTATGGATGGCAAGCCACCTCAAAAGCGGCTGCGGCGATTGAAGAGGATCCTCTAGTTGAAGCTGGAAATAATTATACAATTCCTTTGGGTGTTCTTTCTCGTAGAATAGATAAGCAGCAAAGCCAAGGAGAAAAGCGAATAAAAACGGGAAGAACGAGAGGAAAAAAATTTTTAAATAAGAGAGATGAAGGGTGAAATCCAGCATTCTTTCCAGCCCGTTGCAGACCTCCCCGCTGCTAAAGGGGCAGAGGTAATGACCCGGCGCGTGAAGGACGAGTAAACCGAATAAGCTTCCGGCAATCAAAATAACCAGAAATAAGGCAAATGAAGCTGATCCGGAAAATCTCACGTTTCTAATTATACTCGAATTTAAACTTCCGCAAGGCGAGGGCGTTTACGACCACAATGATTGAACTCATGCTCATCAAAAGCGCCCCCCACTCCGGACGAAGGATGATGCCATATGCAAAAAGCACTCCGGCTGCCAGGGGAATAGCGAAGATGTTGTAGCCAGCTGCCCACACCAAGTTTTGAGCCATTTTTCTAGTGGTTCGGCGACTAAGCTGCATTAAGGCCAGAACATCCCGAAGGTTGTTCCTCACTAAAACTATTTCGGCTGATTCGATAGCCACATCAGTTCCGGCCCCAATAGCAATGCCGACGTTGGCTTGGGTTAAGCTGGGAGCGTCGTTTATACCGTCCCCTACCATCGCCACGGATTTACCTTCCTTTTGGAGCTCTTTAATTTTATTAACTTTATCCTCTGGCAGAACTCCGGCAAAAAATTTAGCAATACCGAGAGTATCGGCCACCGTTTTCGCTACTTCTTCATTATCCCCGGTAAGCATAACCGGCATGATGTCCAGTTTTCGTAAGTTCTGCAGCACCCCTTTTGCTTCCTCCCGAGGCATATCGGCAAGACCGATGACTCCTCTAGCTTCATTAACGGAGGCAACCCAAACCAGGCTTCTGCCTTTTTGTTTCAACTCTTTGAGCTTTTGGGCGACTCCTTCCAAGCTAATTTTCTCTTCAGTCAATAATGATTCGTTGCCGACAATTACTCTTTTACCCTCAACTGTACCAACACCGCCTCGCCCGGGAACCGATCTGAAGTCTTTGGCTGCTTCAAAATGTAGATCTCTCTTTTTGGCTTCAGCTACTACCGCTCGCGCAATAGGGTGAAGGGAGTTAGCGTCAATAGCGGCTGCCAAGCGAAGAACTTCTTTTTCTCCAGCATCCTCAAAAGCAACGATTTCAGTGACAGCAAACTCGCCCTTAGTTAAAGTGCCGGTCTTATCAAAAACAATGTAGTTAAGATTCTTTGCCTGCTCCACGGCTCTCATGTCCTTGATAAGAATTCCGTGCCTGGCAGCAAGAGTGGAAGTAATAGTGGTAACAGTGGGAATTGCAAGCCCCAAAGCATGAGGACAAGCAATGACAACAACGGTAATAGCAAGCGTTAGGGCAAAAACAAACCCTTCCCCTGTCAGGAAGCCCCAGTAAAAGAAAGTAAGAAGCCCACCCACAACAGCGGCGATAGTGAGGTAATTAGCGGCTCTATCTGCCAGCTTTTGAGCTCGCGGCTTCGAGGATTGGGCTTTACTGATTAAATCCATGATTTGAGCCAAAGCGGTTTCCTTTCCGGTCTTTGTGACTTCAACCGTAAGCGAGCCATCGAAGTTGATAGTTCCACCAATAACCTTGTCACCGGATTTTTTAAACACCGGTTTTGATTCACCCGTAATCATGGCTTCATTAATGCTTGACTCGCCTTCGATTATCACTCCGTCAATTGGCACTTTCTCTCCGGGTTTCACCAGAACCTTAGCGCCTTTTTCAATTTGTGAAGTATCAACTTCAATGATTTCTCCACCTTTTATCAAATGTGCCCTTGGTGGAATGAGTTTTGCTAACTCTTCCAGGGCACCGGTGGTACCGCGCACTGCTCGCATTTCCAACCAATGACCGAATAAAAGAACGGCCACTAAAGTGGAAATTTCCCAATAAAAATCAATTCCCTTAAAAATAAATGTGCTCGCAGCTGAAAAGAGGTAGCCGGATAGGACCGCAATAGCGACAAGGGTCATCATGCCGTAATTGCGTGACCGGATTTCGTCCAGAGCGTGCGTATAGAAAGGCCAGCCGCCATAGACAGAGACCATGGAGGCTAAGAAAAAAAGGAGGTATTGCGAGGTGCTAAACTGAAAACTGAAGCCAAGCCAGTCCTGAATGGTTGGTGAGAGAACTAAGATTGGAACAACAAGCGCTAAAACAATAAAAAATCTTCGACGAAAATCCGCCTCCATCGTTTGGTGGTGATGTGAATGATTGTGGTGCATCTGTTGCTTAATTATCCTCGGCTAAAGCGGTTATAGAACCAGGCAAAAAGCCAAGCGACTAAGTAGGAATACACCACTACTTCTACGAGTCCCCCGACGAAAGCACCCGGAGTAATGGCGACATCCCCTGCAAATTGCTCCACATTTAAAAGATGAAATAGCCAGCCAACTAAACGAATCGCTAAGTCGGGAGCAACAATGATAAACAAGGCGCAGGCGGCATAGGCTAGTCCGAATGTGGAGGCAGCCGCTAGGGCAAGTTTTTGTTTGTTTAATGCCATAATTTATAAATTATTTTCCTCGACCTTTATTTTTGCCTTGAAAGCTTGTAAACCGATAAAATTTCCTGCACTGCTTTCTTATCTTTGCCTTTTTTCATCTGTTCAATCACGTGTGTTGCCAAATGATTTTCGAGCATCAAATTCTCAAAGCTGGAAAGGGCTTCTTTTACTGCCAGCGACTGGTGGATAATATCCACGCAATATTTATCTTCATTAACCATCCGTTCCAGGCCTTTTACCTGGCCGTTAATAATCTTTAGCCGCCGGATGGCTTTTCTCTTAATCTCTTCTTTCATGCTCTCATGATACCCCCGGGGGGTATTAAAGTCAAGAATGCTAATTATCCACAGGAAATAGCTTCACTTGATTCAGGTAATAATAGCTTTATATAATTAGAGATATGAAGTACACCTTACCACAACTCCCCTACGTCTATAACGCCCTTGAACCATATATTGATGCCCGGACAATGGAGATTCATCACGCGAAGCATCATCAAGGTTATGTTGATAAATTAAACACGGTACTAGAAAAGTACCCTGATCTTCGAGAAAAACCGCTTGAGGATTTATTAAGGAGTTTAAATGACTTAGGAGTTGATGAAAAGGATAGAACTGCCATTCGGAATCACGGCGGCGGACATTTGAATCACTCTTTATTCTGGCAGATTATGGGGCCAAAAAAAGAGCAAGGTGAAGCACTAGTGAGTGAGATTGAAAAAACTTTTGGCTCAGTTGATGAGTTCAAAAAATTATTCAGCGAAGTTGCTGCAACTCATTTCGGCAGTGGCTGGGCGTGGCTCACAAGAAACGAAGCCGGTAAGCTTCTACTTTATTCTCTACCCAATCAGGACTCCCCCTATTTAAAAAACCACACACCGATTATTGGATTGGATATCTGGGAACACGCTTATTATCTCAAATACCAAAACCGCCGGCCGGAATATATTGAGGCGTGGTGGAATGTACTTAAGCTAATCTGATTTCGGAGGTGGAGGCGGCCTCACTTCGCCTTCTCCCCTCTTTAATAATTTCTCGGATATTTTATTCTGGGCCTGCTCCAGCTTCTCAAGAGCTACTCCGTTCTTATTTTTTAATTCCTCAAAAAGCTGCTGATGTTTTATTGCTCTCTCTTGCAAGCGGCTGAGCAGATCACCGATATTGGGATTCTCGGAATCCTGAAGTGTCTCTAAGCGGCTGCGTAAGCGATCCACGCTTTGATCGTAATTTTCTATGGCTCGGTTCAGCGCGTCTTCCGTCGGGTTATCCTCGGCAATTCTTTTTAACTCGGCCGCCTTTTCATTGGCAAATTTCAATTCCAGTTCTACTTTCTTCAATGGATTACCTGCAAAGAAAACGCGAACTTTCCTTTCCCATTCTTTGACGAAGTAAAAGGGGTTAGTGGGCAGCAAACCCGTTTTTGTAACGCCGAGGTCTTCAAGAGTTACGGATGGGAGCGTGGAGGTGGCAACTGACTCTTCGTGAGAAACTTCAGTTTCATGGGCCGAGGCAAGCGGAATTAGAAGGAGCGAGCTTAGAGTGACTAATATAAAAAATAATTTGAATTTGCTCATTGAGATTATTCTCGGATTAATTTTATGATCCCCTCGGGATTAATAATTTCGGAGAGCGCGTCATAAGGAACCTCAACTGTCTGGGAACCGGCGGCATAAGCGGCAACAGAATAGACATTAAAAATGATGACAAGCTTATCTTTCGCCAGAAAAAGGGTTGAAAAGTTCTCTGACACGGGAGCAGTGCCAAATTCTAGCACTCCTTCAGTATAATACTCTTTAAGCTGGTTTTTGAGGTCTTTCTTCGTAACGCCGGACAATACTTCAAGATAATTGCTCCCGGGTTTGAAAATATCCGCCAAGGCGATCTCCTTATTATCTTTAAAGTTGTAATTAAAAGGCCAGAAAATGCCCAAGGGATGAGCGGCGCCTTCCACATAAGTAGATTCTCTCATCTTGATACTCGCCACTGAAGAATTAATATGAACCACTTCGTAGTCTAGCTGTAATTCACTTTTTATTTCTGGTGAGATCTCTACCGCCTCCTCGCTGGCAGATTTGAGAGAATCGACTGATTGTTGAACTTTGCTTTTGAGTAAATTATTGGCAGCTGTTTCGCGAACCGGATCGCCCAAATTATGAAACTCCGGATAAGAAACCTCTATACGATATTGGGGCGTGTCTTCCTCAATTTTAACTTCTTTTATCTCAGGCGTTCTGAGAGTAATTTCTCCCGACTCGGGGGTTTGAGGATTCAACGCCTGCCAACCCCAAACGGCGAGGATAACTATCCCGAGGACGGCAAACGCCGGCATCTCTAACCTTTTTCTATCCACTCTTTAAGTGTACCCCGCACCTTTATGCTAACAAAAGGTGCGGGGTGTAGCAGATTATCTCCCTGCTCTCCTGAAGGCGCGAATTGCTAACGGAATAAAAACGAAAAGGAGAACGCCCGACCAAAGCAATGAATAAAAAAGAGGGTCTCCGTAGGGCTGGCCTAACCACAGGCCTCTTACGGCATCAACTGTATAAGTAATGGGACTGTGTCCGGCAAGTGTTTGGAGCCAGTCCGGCATGGTACTAATTGGGACAAAAATTGAGCTGGCAAACATAAGAGGGAAAAGCCAGATGAAACCGGCTATCTGGGCGGTCTCGGGGTTTTTAACAGCCAGCCCAATAGCGGCCGATATCCAGGAAAAGACGAAGCCAAAGAGTAGTGCTATTAAAATCCCCAGCAAGAAATCACCAACGGGAGCGTTTGTCTCAAAACCGATCAGGTACCCTAACCCAATCATCAGAATTAAAACAAAAGTGTTGCGAATAATGTCAGTGATAGTCCTTCCGGCCAGAATGGCGCCGTGGGCAATGGGAAGGGAGCGGAGGCGATCCATTATTCCCTTGCTTAGGTCGGTTGAAAGAGCGATGCCCGTCATCATTGAGCCGAAAAGAGCAACTTGAATAATGATGCCGGGCAGAAGATATGAGATGTAGTTATCCATTGAGGTCTTGATGGCGCCGCCGAAAACATAGGTAAATAAAAGCAGGAACAGTACCGGCTGAAGGCTGGAGAAAATCATAAGCCGGGGGTCGCGAGTATAGTAAATGAGATTTCGCCAGGTTAATACTTTTATGTCCGTTAAAACATTCATTGTTTTAGTTTGAAGTGGCCTCGTGTCCCGTTAAGTTAAGGAAAACGTCGTTTAAGGTGGGGTGCCTTAACATGACATCAATGAGGGGAATATTCTCTTTATCCAGGGCTCTTATCGCCTCCAGAAATAATGAGGAACTCTCCCCGACAGGCAGGGTAATCACGTCCAGCTCTTCATTCTTTTGAATTTGCAGTTCGCCTAATTGCCGAAGCGCCTCTATGGCTTTATTCATAGAAGCGTCCTTTGCCAGATGGATTTCAAGAAAGCTAGAACCAAATTGCTTTTTCAAGTTTCGAGGTGTTCCTTCGGCAATCAATCGGCCGTGATCAATAACGAAAATATAGTCGGCCAGATGGTCGGCTTCCTCCATGTATTGAGTAGTCAAAAGAATCGTTACCCCTTCCCTGGCTAAATTTTCAATCACTCTCCAGAGAACATTACGGCTCTGGGGATCCAAGCCGTTAGTCGGCTCGTCAAGAAAAAGAATTTGGGGTCTGTTGATCAAGCTGGCAGCTAAGTCGAGTCGCCGCCGCATGCCGCCAGAATAGGTTTTGACCGGACGATCGGCGGCTTCCTGCAGGCCAAAATCGTGAAGAAGTTCATTGGCTCGCATCTCAACAATGGTTTTGGGCAAGTGATAGAGACGACCGACAAGGCGAAGGTTCTCTCTGCCGGTTAGAGTTTCGTCTACTGCCACATACTGACCGGTAAGACCGATGAGCGAGCGGACCTGTTTTTCATAGCGAGGAAGCTGTAACCCCGCTACTTTAATTTCGCCCCAGTCGGGTTTAAGGAGGGTGGTTAAAATTCTAACGAGAGTTGTCTTGCCCGCTCCGTTTGGTCCGAGGAGGGCAAACACTTTACCATAGGGAATCCTTAGAGTAATGCCCGAGAGAGCCCTTACTTTGCCGAATGCTTTGTGGACATTGTTTGCGTGAATGGCAACCTGGGATGAAGCCTCATATGCAGAGGAAATATCGCTTTCACTCCAGCCGGCCTCTTTTAAAGCGTGGGTAATGGCCGTATTGGCCAGCCCCCCGGCACGGGCTTGATTAATATAGTTCTCTAATTCCGGGTTCATGGTCGTAATAGAATATGACAATAGCTCGAAGAGTGTCCAGCACTGCCCCTCGCGGCCTCTTCTATTTATTTAAGGATCAGGAAAAGAGAAAGGCCCGCGATGCGGGCCTTTCTGGCGCCGGGCGGGCCGAATGGTGAGCTAGTCGTCGCTCAACCAGTCCGAAACGTAGTTCGAAAGAGCGCGACCGAACCCGAGAAGGTCTAGATCGTCGGTCGGGGCTTCCAGATTGGCGGCGGCGTAGAGTGTCTTCACCGCACCATGCCACACACCGCGCTGGTAGGTCATCGCAGTTCCGTCGAAGTGTTCTCGGGGACGATCGAGACCCGACACGTCTCGGAACTTCTCGAACTCGCGGTACACCGTCCTGATTACGACCTCATGCCTCTCGTCCATGAGGCGATTCAGAACATCAGCAGCACTCGATGTCGTAGATGCCTCCATTAAAACTTCTCCTTCCTGTAGAAGAACAATTTACCACGAACATTAAAATATAAAGCACCTTAGATGTCTAGGGGTCCTATTTGGTTAAATTTAAGATCTATTTAATGGTAAGATAAAAAAGAAAAAGCCCCGTTAGGGGCCTTTTCTTTTTGTTTTTACCAACGGCTTCTGCGATCTCCGCCGCCGCCTCCGCCTCCGCCTCCGCCGCCGCGGTTAAATCCGCCTTGACGGGGCTCCATCGGGCGGGCTTCGTTTACCGTAATGCTCCTTCCGTCGAGCTCTTTGCCATTGAACATTTCAACGGCCTTTTGAGCTTCTTCGTCGGATGACATTTCGACAAAGCCAAATCCCTTTGAGCGACCGGACATCTTGTCAGTAATAACATTAGCTGACTCAACGGTTCCGGCTTCTGAAAAAGTATCTTTCAGTTGGCTCTCGGTGGTGTTGTAGGATAATCCTCCTACGTATAACTTTTTTGCCATGTTTATCTTTTCTTGCAAGTAAGCCGACCTCTCTTATTTTATTTCTCGGCTTACAATAAGTATGCAAGAGAAAAACAAGAAAACTTACTCCCCCGCATGGTAGCTTATTTCTCATAAGAAGTCAACCCCGCACCTTTTCAGCTATGAAAAGGTGCGGGGTCAATAGCCGGGCCCGACTCTACCCTAGAAAAACTTGAGGTGATGGCCGGTATAGAACGCAGTAAGAGCAACGACCCCGAGAACGGTAAAGATAATGAGAAGCGATAATGCTTTTCGCACGCTAGCGCCTTCCGGTTTCCGGAAAAGTCGATACATAACCATCGTAACGGCTACGTAAAGAAGAATGGAGAGGATGCTCTTTGATGTCCAATGGTGGCCGGAGAATGCCGTCAACCAACTTTTAAGGGGTGCGGCAAGCTCTGCCCAGATTGTGACAACAACTACAAATATAATTGTGAGGATCGCGGCGTAAGCGGAGGCAATGATGAGTCGTGGTTTATTCATAATAATTTAACCGGTAATTCCTCCCCACCGGGCAGCAGCGGAGATAATAAATCCCATTGCGCCGATTAGAAGCCCGAGGATGACAACTGTTAAAGAGAGGCGACCCGTGAGACGGCGGAGCTCCAATCGATCCATATCCTTTTTTTCAAGAAAAGTAATAAGTAAAACAGTTATAGCGAGAGGAATAATAAAAAGAAAAATATGTTCCTTAGTTTCCATGATGATATTGTGCGCCCAAGGAGCAAGACCGCTCTTGATGATAGGCTTCACAAGCGTTCCGTAATAAACAACATAATAATATCCGCCTGCAATCCAGCTTCCGATAAAAGCAATCGTGCCCACTGCGGCAGTCACAATCATGCTTTTACGAGAACCGCCGTCGCCTCGCAATTTTCCAAATAGCCACAAAAACGCATCAATACCCACGATGGCGAGGCCAAGATGGAGACCGATAAGAACTGGCTTGCTTTGAATAATCGTTAACAGGTCCATCAGGATTTATTTACCGCTATTTCTTTACCTTCTAATTGTAGCAAAATGAGGCCGAGGATAAAAAGCAGTGTGGAGGTTGTAAAAGAAATCATGCAATAGAGGCAAATCGCCTTAATAACGAAAAGCTGGAGATATAGAAACCAGAGGGAGGCAATAAAGCCAAGGGGTGTAAGTCGGCTTATAAAATATAAAATCCGTTCTTTTTTCGTGTCCAGGTAAGCAATCACCAAAACGAAAATTAAAAGATAGTATCCTGCTCCCGCCAAAGAAACCGGGATATCCAAAATGGTGGCATATTGGCTTGAAGTCACCTCTTCGCAGCCTGTAAAGAAAGAGCAGTTTATGGGAATTCCTAAATAATGCTTGGCGGTAAGGTAGGTGGCGTCCAGAAAACCGATAAAACTTAGTGCAATAAAACCCCAAACGAGCCACCTAGGAACTGTTTTTAACTGCTTCTTCAATAACGCTTCTAAACTCTTCATAGCTTCTCGGGTTTTGTATTCTCTTCCCGTTTAAGAAGAAGGTTGGAGTGGCATCCACGGCTGACTTTACGCCGCTCGCGTAATCTTTATCCACCTTCTCCTTGATCTCTTGTGAATCCATGTCGTTGGTAAAACGCCCGGTGTCGAGATCCAGCGATTGGGCGTATCTTACAAAAATATTCTTTGCCCCTGACTCCTCTGACCATTCTCTCTGATTTTCAAAAAGCAGGTCGTGATATTCCCAAAATTTTCCCTGCCTCCCGGCCGCTTCAGCTGCCCGAGCGGCAAGTTCCGCGTTCGCGTGTATTTGCCTCAGGGGAAAATGGCGGTATACAAACTGCATTTCCCCGCCTAATTCCTGGTTAAGCTGTTTTAGTAAAGGATAATATGCGCCGCAGGCCGGACACTGGAAATCGCTGTATTCAGCTAAAACTATCTTTGCCTCTTTATTTCCTTTACTCCAATCTGAAAGAGAAGTTGAGTCAATAGGAGGGCCGGTCCGGTCAGCCGGATTTTTTGCGCCAAGCTTTACCATGCCGAAAATACCTCCGGCGATAACCAGTGCTACCAATGACCATAGAACAATTCTCTTCATACTTTCATTCTTTGCAGTAAATCTTCATAGTCCTTAGTCGTAAGATGCCATCCGCCCGGGCGGAGAGGATAATCCAAATCAGTGATGACGGTATAAACGGAATAAGCAAGCGTGGCAATGCTTGCCGTAAAAATATAATTGAGCCACACGTTTTTGATACCAAAAAGAAGCGAAAGAGAAACAAGAAGAGTCATTGAAAAAATCAGAATATAGCGCAGTACATCCGGCATGTGCCTACTGCTGAAGTGAAGTCGGTCTCTCCGGTGTTTCAAGATATTGGCAAACAGCGCAAGCGAGGTCGCGGCGTCTTGATGTTGTTGTTGGTGTTGTTGCGAAGCTTCAAAAAGAGTACCCCGAAGGGAATAAAGCACTGCCTCAGCCGCCTCGCTCCTTTCACCGTGTTCACTCACCCGCCATCCCTCACGGATAACCACTCCGCAGTAATCCGCAATGAGTTGTTTTACCTTCCCGCCCGTAGTCTTGCCCATATGCTCCGACCAGAGCAAAAGCTCCTCAAGCGAATCAACCTCATCTTTTACTGCATCAACAAGATTATTCCAATTTTCCCATTCTTTTTGGATGATAAAGGCGGCAAGGATTGAAAACATCAAACCGATAGGTGAATACAGTCCCGGTATGCCGCCGAGGTCCGCAAGCAGTATTTTACTGTTGTAGTACTCGTTAGTGTGTATGAGATAAAAGATGCCCGTGAAGCCGAGCATGAATATAAAAATCTTCTGAAAAACGTTCATTGGTCCAGCTAGCTAGTATATTCTAAAAGCTTATATAATTTCAAATACTTTTCGTTTTGATACGAAACTAAAGACATCATTGGATTAGGCAAGACTAGATAAGGGCCTGACCGGCTACTTCTGCTTTAGCAAGTTAGGATCAATATCCGAAGCACCTCTGTCCAGGATACTGTCCCAAGCGTTTTCGAACTCTGGAGAAATATGTAAATGTAGGTGTTCAACCCTCCTGCTCTTACCGGAGAATCTTTGCCTCCAGAACATTAAGAGCTGTGTCCCAAACGGAAAATTTTTTGTAAATATATTTTCTTTATAGCTATTCTGTACTTCCTCGAAGATATCTGACAGCTCTTTTAACTCGACGGGGTTTAACTGATGGAAGTGCTTTATGTGTCTATCCGGCACTAGCATGGTGTGATATTTCCAATACGGGAAGTTGGCGAAAATCCAAGACCAATTTCTGTATTTTTTAATAAGTAAACTAGAATCTTCTTCAACTTCGCAGAAGGGGCAATTACCCTCTGGGAGTTTGGAGATGTACTTTCTATATTCTTCTCTGGAATCGAAAAATCCCTGCTTCACTCTATTTAGAATTATATCAAAAAGTTCTTTTATCTTTTGTATAAAAACAGAAAGGCCCGCACGCAAACCTTTCTGCGACGGGCCATTAGCTCCAAACGGCGAACTGCTCCTTCCTCAGCTGGTGTCGGATCCACATGTGAAGGAAAGTTCGGAGCGATCTCGGAGGTTGCCAGCCGAACTCCTCTCGGGGCGTGCCCATCTGTTTGAGTAGGATCTCGGCGAGGTCGTAGACCGCATGACCGAAGCATCGAGTATCTTCGTATCCTTCACCGAAGTCCAGCCGAACATCAGCTTTTCCTCGACAGTAGGGGTCGACCATCGACCCCACCTCGGCGTTGAGCCACAGAAACTCACAGGAGTCATCTCGGCCAGCTGGCTTTACAGTCGGGACTATTGAGTTCATCGTCACCTCCTTTCACTAGAGAACAATTTTCTTTAAAGCATTTTTAAGAGTTAATGTCAAGCTTCCCCTTGTTGGGCAAGTTCAATCCAGCCCGCTGTTTAAACTCTCGTTATAAATTTTATTTATGCTCTTTTTTGCTTGCCTTGGCTTCGAGCATAAGTCGCTTTATCTCCAACCGTTTCTTGGTTTTATGAGAATGTGACTTTTTATGTTTTCCGAGCCCAGTACTTCTTTTTGCCATAGATACAACTATACACTACTGGCTCCGCGGGCAGGACTCGAACCTGCAACCATCTCCTTAACAGGGAGCCGCTCTGCCATTGAGCTACCGCGGAATATACAAGAAAATTAGCAATTTTTAGAGCTGGAGTAAACCCCCACACTTATGCATAAGTGTGGGGGTAAAGTCAGTACTGCGTTACCGTAAAGGTAACGGAATTGGTTTTGCCGTTTTGATTTACGATGTAAAGGGCGTAGCTGCCCGGAACCACTGAATAAGATTTGTTGGTGCAAGGCGGAAGTCCGGTGGAAAAATCACAGTTATTGATAGAGGCGGGAACTTGGAAAGTCAGGAGTGTGCCTTTGACTTTAGCAAGTGTAGTTACATTGATGAGGCCCCCTACACCAAGATAGACATCATTACTCGACACCGTAAATCCGGTCCCGGTCACGGTAATTGTATCCCCCACTTTGGCGGTACTGGGGGAGATAGAAACGATTGAAGGCCAAGAAGTACCCGAGCTAACGACGAAGATTGAAGCAGTCGTCTGGCCGTTGGGACTTGAGACATAGATACTGTAAGTCCCCGGGGAAATTTTGACGGTACCTGCCTCGCTTGGAATCTGAAAAGTAATCATCGTTCCATTATTGAATGAGTTGAGGTTCTTAATGACGCCGGAGCCAAAATAGACATCATTACCAGTCGCGGCAAATCCCGAACCAGTAATAGTCAGCGTTTCCGTTACTTGACCCGAGGAGGGCGAGAGGATAATTGACCCCAAGCTAGGAGTGGCGGGTGGCGGTGGCGGAACCGGAGGCGTGCTGGTTGGAGCAGTTGAAACAGGCACTGGGGCGGGAGCGGCGACTACCGTGGCTTGCTTAATTGCCTCGCGGGTTATTGGTCCCGCTGCCCCGACCGCTTGGATACCATTTTTTGTCTGCCAGCGCTTCACGGCCGCCTCGGTAAGAGGCCCAAAATAACCGGTAACCAGCCCTTCGAGGTAAATAGTTTTATCCGTAGCTAGAAATTGCTGAAGCTTGGTTACTTCTCCGTTAGTAGTGGCGTCGGTTGAGCCGCGGCGAAGATTATTATTTAGAACAACAGCTTCCTGAGTTGAAGAACCGGTTTGCAGTTTCGCCTGGAGAGCTTGGACCTGCTGCAAGAGAGCCGTAATTTGAGCTTGAAGATCGGCGGTCGTACTGGCGGCTCCGTGGACTACCGGGCCGTTTAGCAATAGAATGGCAATAAATAGAGATAAGCTGATTCGTCTCATGCTTTTAGTATACCAAAATAGTGAATTTATTGAGAAGTATTAAGGGAGCTTTCTATTTTCCGCTGGCTTATTATTTTCGTTTTTGGGCCGGGATCCAACTGAGGCGGTGGCGGCCAAGAATTATTGTGATTACCGGTTCAAGCGGTAAAACCACCTTACTTGATTTAATAGGATCTCAGCTCAAGAAGAGAGTCAAGTATGCGTATAAGGCTAACAGCTCGTATGGGATACCTTTTGATGTCCTGGGACTCCAACGGAAAACATTTTTGATTTACGAATGGCTGGGTCTATTTATAAAAGCGCCTTTTGCCTTATTTAAATCTTTGCCAAAAGAAAAAATTTATGTAGTGGAAGTAGATTGCGACCGGCCCGGTGAAGGTAAATTTCTAGGAACGCTTCTTAAGCCGAATGTGACTCTCTGGCTCAACAGTTCAAGAACACACAGCATGAATTTCGATGAGGCAGTCAAAAAAGGACAATTCAACTCGATCGAAAAAGCAGTTGCTTATGAGTTCGGTAATTTACTAGTTTGCACTTCCGAACTCGCAATAGTAAACGGTGATTCGGACCTAATAGGCGCAGAGCTCCACCGAACAAAGGCCCAAGTAAGGAAAGTGAGCAAAAGGGATCACCTCCAAGAATACCAAATTACTCCCCTCGGTCAAACTCATTTTCGTATTGATGGGAAAGAATATTCATTCAACTATCTTCTGCCGGAGGATACCTTCTACAGCATAAAAATGGCCTTAGAGCTTGCGGAATATCTAAAGGTGGCGCCGAACTATTCTTTTTCTGAATTCACTCTCGCCCCGGGGCGAAGCTCGGTTTTTAAAGGTATTAAGGATATAACAATCGTGGACAGCAGTTATAATGCCAACTTGGATTCTATGCGAGTGATTTTGGATATGTTTAATCGAATTCCTTTGAAAGCAAAGGCTAAAGCGGGTGAACCCGCCGCCCAGAGGTGGGTAGTATTAGGAGATATGATTGAGCAAGGAAAATCCGAAAAAGAGGAACATGAAAAACTGGCTGAGCTCCTTTTAAGTTACAATTTTGACCGCGTTATCTTAATGGGCCCCCGGCTGTCTAAATATGCCTATCCAAAGCTGGAAACTCTGTCCTCTCATTTTTCGCCTCTCGGCATTCAGGTAATTGAAAAATTTATAAACCCGAGTGAAGTACTGGAATATCTTCAAGCTAACATTCAAGGCGAAGAAACTATCTTATTCAAAGGGGCAAGATTTCTGGAAGGAGTTATAGAGCATCTTTTGGCGGACAGGGAGGATGCTAAGAAGCTATGCCGGCAAGAGAAGGTGTGGAAGATAAGAAGAAAGCAATGGGGATTATGAAAATTTTGATTCTTCATGGGTGGAGTTATTCGACAGACAAATGGGCGCCATGCCTAAGCTTGCTGGAATCTCACGGTGTAAGGCCTGAACTTTTGAAGATACCCGGTTTAACTGCCCCGCTTGATCGGCCCTGGACACTAGAGGATTACATAAAATGGCTGA
>JAUYKE010000029.1 GCA_030700125.1 Candidatus Colwelliibacteriota bacterium | reverse complement strand
CATGCGTAGCCAAATCTCCGGGCCATTGCCCAGCAGCTTGCCCAAGCGAATCGCCATGTCCGGGGTCACGCCACGCTTTTCAAGCAGGACTTCCGAAACCGTCAGGCGGGAAACCCCAAGGCGGTCGGCGAATTCCTGTTGTGTCAGGTCCAGCGCCGGCAGCACATCCTCGCGCAAGATTTCCCCCGGATGTGTCGGGCGGCGGTTCGGGTTTCTCAAGGTCTTAGCCATCAGTGATAGTCCTCCAGTTTGACGTTGGTCGCATCCTCGCCGACAAAACGAAACGTGATGCGCCAGTTGCCCGATACAGTCATCGCCCATTCCCCCTTCCGGTCGAATTTCAGCGGGTGCAGTTGCATGCCGGGAGTGTCCAAGTGTTCCATTGGGACAGGCCGAGGAATCGCCGCGGTAGGCGCTCACAAGCGGCGAACAAACTCGGCCGGCGTCTGTATCGGGTACTTGTCGCTTAGCGCAAGCAAATCGCCGTCGCCGGTCACCAGAACATCCGCTTTGGCGGTTGCGAGTGTCGCGAGGATCGGCGCGTCGCCCGGGTCTCGCGGGACTTCGACCGATATCGGGCCGAGTTCGACCACCTCGGCCCGGATGTAAAGCTGTTTGATGAACAACTCGATCCGCTCATCGTTCCATCCAAGTTTGCGGCGGATCTTCGGATATTCGAGAACCCTGCCGATCTCGCCAAGCTGATCCAGGGAGAAGGCCACCTCGAACCGCGCTTCGACCCATGCCGCGATGATGCGACCCGGTGTTCCGTCGGGATGCATCAATCCCGAAAGCAGCACGTTCGTGTCCAGCACCACCTTCACTTCTTCCTGCGCCGCACGCGCACGTCCTTCACCGCCTCGTCGACGAGCGCTTCGACTGTCTTTTCCGTCACGCCTGCGAACGCCTGCGCGAGTTCGGCGCGCATCCTGTCGAACTCTTCATCGAGCTTGCGCAGGCGCGTGTACATGGCGATGTCAACCAGGGCGGCCACAGGTTTGCCGGCTTTGGTGATCAGCACCTTCCCGTGCCGATACTGGACCTCGTTGAGCAACTCGCCGAGGTTTTGCCGCACGGTCATGGCAGGCGCTTCGCGGATCATGGTCGTTACCCTGATTGATATGATTGATGTAATCATATCAATTGATGTACGACAGGGCAATGCCTTTTCACACCACCG
>JAUYKE010000022.1 GCA_030700125.1 Candidatus Colwelliibacteriota bacterium | reverse complement strand
CTGAGTCGGGGGTTAATATGCTGCGTCTAAGAACTTATTCATCGCCGGAGGCGGTCGAGAAAGTGCTGGAGGTGCAGGCCGGGACGGTGGAGCGCTTAGATATTCAGGTTGGTGATAAGGCAGTGCTTAGTTATAATTAGCTTATGGCAAAAATAGCGATTAACGGGTTTGGGAGAATTGGGAGATTATTTTTTCGAGAAACAATCAGCAATCCTAATCTGGAGATTGTGGCGATAAATGATCTCGGTAATTTAGAGAATTTGGCGTATTTGTTGAAATACGACACCGTTTACGGCCGATACGATAAAGAGATAAAAATAGAAGGCGGCAGTTTAGTGGTGGACGGGAAAGCGGTGAAATGTTTGCAGGAAAAAGATCCGACTAAATTACCATGGAAAGATTTGGGAATTGACGTCGCGATTGAGGCCACCGGGTTTTTTGAATCTTATGAACAGGCGAAAGCTCATCTTGACGCGGGGGCGAAGAGGGTAGTTATTACCGCACCGGCGAAAGATGATGATGGAGAAATCGGGAGGACGTGCCTTGTGGGAGTGAATGAGGAGGTAATGAAATTAGTGAAAATTACTTCTAACGGTTCGTGTACCACGAACGCGGCTTCGCCGGTAATTACGGTTTTGGCAGAGAAGCTTGGAGTGGCGAAAGCGGTTTTAAATACCACTCACGGATATACGGCGACTCAAAATTTGGTTGATGGACCGACTAAAGGAAGTGATTTTCGGCGCGGGCGAGCGGCGGCGCAAAATATTGTCCCCTCAAGCACCGGGTCAGCCATTGCGGTAGGGAGAGCGATTAAGGAGATGGACGGAAAATTTGATGGCATTGCTTTGCGAGTGCCCATGGTAACCGGATCGGTTGCCGACATTACTCTGATTGCTACACGAAAAACTTCAGTGGAAGAGGTAAATCAAATTTTGACTCAAGCGGCTAGGGAGCCCCGCTGGCAGGGAATTTTGAAAGTGACTGACGAGCCAGTTGTTTCAAGTGATATTATCAGCGAGCCGTACGGAGCAATTGTGGACCTGAACTTTACGCGGGTGATTGACGGGGATTTAGTGAAGGTTCTCTCTTGGTACGATAACGAGTTGGGTTATGTTTCAACTCTCATGAAGCACGTGGAACTGGTGGCGAAGCTGGTTTAAAATATGGTTGTGAAAAAACAAGCTAAAGTTATTTCAATCAGAGATCTTTTTCGGGAGTCGTGGAGTTTGTATCGCGAGCGGGTTGGGACATTAACAAAGATTATCTTACTGCCGGTAGCATTTCTTGTGGCAGGGGATCTGTTAGGGTTATTTGCGCCAAGTGGACTTGCGAGCCTGCCGGCCTTTATCGGGACGATAATCTCACTTCTTTCCTACTTGGCATTGATTTTCGCTTTACGGGGAAGCGTTCAATTCGGTGAAGCGTATCGCATGGCTTGGAAAAAAATCTGGTCATACGGCTGGCTGACAGTACTTTCTGGCTTTGTGACTTTGGGCGGATTCTTTATGCTCGTTATTCCAGGAATTGTGTTTTCAATTTGGTTTATGTTTGCCATCTATATTTTTGCTATTGAGGGAGATAAAGGAGTGAATGCGCTTTTGAAAAGTAGGGAATATGTACGGGGTTATTGGTGGCCAGTTTTTGGCCGACAGATTGTTTTTGTTTTGGCGGTGCTGGTGGTTGTGCTGGTGCTAGGTTCTATTGGTTCAGCATTAACCGGTGGCGATGAGGCGGGGTCGAATCTTGTCGGCGATTTGCTCGCTTTAGTTATCGCGCCGCTTGCTATTGCTTACTTTTACGTGCTCTACGGGAGTTTGAAGTCCCTGAAACCGGAGGTGGCTAGTCAGCCGCCAGCCGGGCCGCGAGGTTTCTTCTACTTCAGCGCTGTCTTAGGGGTTTTAGGACTAATAGCTCTGATGGTGTTGTTTCTAATAGGAGCACTTTTCTTTCCTGGTGCGCTTGAGCAACCGAGTACTTTACCTCTTAGCGACTTCTCTCCCTATCAACTAGACCTTCCGCAATGATTCTCTACATTGGTGCGGATCATCGAGGGTTTAAATTAAAAGAAACGCTAAAGCAGTTTCTTCAGGATAGCGGCTACACGGTTAATGACATGGGTAATGCCCAGTATGACGAAGAGGATGATTATCCGGATTTTGCAAAGCTCGTGGCCCAAAAAGTGAGTGCTGACCAATTTATTTCACGAGGGATTGTGATCTGCGGCTCGGGAGTAGGGGTGGATATTGTAGCCAACAAATTTTCTAATGTTCGGTCGGCTTTGGGGTTTCATCCGGATCAAGTGACGGAAGCAAGAAGCGATGACGATACTAATGTGTTAGCCTTGGCAGCCGATTTTTTAGAGCCAGAGCAAGCGAAAAAGATATTGAGTGTTTGGCTTCAAACTCCTTTTGACGGGGACGTGAGAGATAAAAGACGAATAGAGAAAATAAGACAAATTGATCATACCAAGTATTAATTGCCGCGATTTTGAGACCGCGGCAGTTCAGGCAAAAAGGATTAGTGAATTTTCGGAGTGGGCGCACATTGATGTGGGGGACGGAGTTTTTACTCCGAATGTGAGCTGGGGGAATGTGGAAGAATTTTCGTTTCTCGCCACAGAACTTCCGCTTCTTCGTTTCGAGGTGCATTTAATGGTGGTCGGTCCGGAGAGGGTGATGGAGCAGTGGCTTAAGGCCGGAGCTGAAAGAGTGGTTATCCATCTTGAGGCGATGAGCGATCCTCACTTTGTTTTAGAGACAGCAAAGAGGCATGAGGGAGGAGTGATGTTGGCAATTAATCCTCAAACTTCAGTGGAGATGTTCTTGCCATATCTTAATTCTTTTTCCGCTTTTCAGGTTTTGGCCGTTTCGCCCGGTCCGTCTGGGCAGAAATTTAATTTGGAGGCACTGGAAAAAATAAAGTTTCTGCGAGAGAGAGCGCCGAATGCTATAATTGAAGTTGACGGCGGGATTAATCCGGAGACGGCGAAGTTAGTGAAAGAAGCCGGAGCAGGCATTTTGGTGTCGGGGTCATATATTATGAATAGTCCGGATCCAAAAGGGGCATATGAGGAACTGCAACGTATAATGTAAAAATTAAATATTAAAAATCAAAATGACAATGCAAAAATTTAAAATTTTAACTCTGTCATTTTCCATTTTGATATTTCCATTTTAATTTATGAGTCATCTTCACGAAGAAAAAATAGAATTTTTGGAGGAGAAAGCGAATAAGATCCGGGAATCAATTATTAAGATGCTTACAGAGGCGGGAAGCGGGCATTCGGCCGGGCCTTTGGGGATGGCGGATGTTTTTACCGCTTTCTATTTTCATATTTTGAATCATGATCCGAAAAATCCGGATTGGCCGGAGCGAGATCGATTGATTCTTTCGAACGGTCATATTTGTCCGGTGCGATATGCAACGATGGGAGAGGCCGGTTATTTTCCGCTGGAGGAACTCTTAACCTTGAGGAAAATTAATTCGCGGTTGCAGGGGCATCCGCATCGCGGAGCTCTTCCGGGAGTGGAGACAACCTCCGGACCATTGGGTTCTGGGCTTTCGCAGGCGGCAGGCGTGGCATTGGCGGCTAAATTGGACAATGAGAAATACCGAGTTTACTGCTTTATGTCTGACGGTGAGCAGGATGCAGGAAATACTTGGGAGGCGGCGATGTTTATCAGTAAAAACAGATTAAGTAATCTTACGGCTTTAATTGATCGCAATAATATCCAGATTGACGGTTATACTGAAAATATAATGCCACTTGAACCGCTCAAGGAAAAGTACGAGTCATTCGGTTGGCATGTGCTGGAAATTGACGGACATAATTTTGAGGAGATTGTTGATGCCGTTAATGAGGCGAAAGCAATTCATGAAGAGCCGACAGTGATTATTGCTCATACTATCCCCGGTAAAGGGGTGAGCTTTATGGAAAATGAGTATCTTTGGCACGGCAAACCGCCGACCAGAGAGGAGGCAAAGGTCGCGTTACAAGAATTAAGAACATTAGGTGGTAAGATAACATCAGAGCATGAATAAGGAGCCGCTCACCAATATCTCTTCCCTCAAGCTGATGTCGTCCAGCGTCTTGCTGTCTGACGGAACCGGGCGTTCTTCGGCTCCAGCGGCCGAAGCCGCCCTGCGCTCTCGCCCCGACGGCTCCGACTTCGTCGAAGACCAAGCCCGTCGGGACTCCGAGAGCTTCCGCACGACAGCAAGCTGCTGGACTCCAATTACGTATATTACTTACGGAGGTTTCGGAGAAGAGATATTGGTTCACGAGAATTTGGAAAAAGAATTAAAACTTAATCTATGAATAAGCACCCATTAATAAGAAGAATATATTTGTATGTTTAATTTTTTGAGACGCGGTAAAAAAGAAGAAATTTCTCGGACTACTCCGGGGTTTGAAGAGAAAGAAAAACAGACTCCCAGGGCAGGATGGCTCTTGCTCATCGTCATGTTTATTGTTGGCCTCTTCTTCGGTTGGCGGGCTCTTGATGATCTTGCCCGCCTTCCAGATCAGCCGGAACCGCTTTCATCTTGCAGCTATAATTACGAGACAGGGTATCTAACTGAGAGTCCCGTGAGGCCAATCAATCCGCCTCCGCTTTATCAAGAAGACGCATATTATGATCCCTCTTATGACCCTTACTACAAATATGAGCAGCCGGATTCACGTTGCCAGTTTAATGAGATTGAGGGAACTCACGGTATCCCGGCGATTTGGTTAGAGAGAGAACCCCTCGCTAAGGAGAAGAACAATCTAGATAAAGAACTCAGCAACGTAAATGTATCGCTAAGCGATGTACAAGATCAGATTAACCGACTAATAAGTGAATACGGCGTAGGATTAGAGGAAAAAGGGTTAGGAATTAAAGAACCTATTTTCCCGACTGGACCGGCGCGAAGCAGTTTGAATGTTTTGCGAGCCGAGGAGCAAGAGCTGCTTGGGCAGAAGAATGATCTCGAGAACCGAATAGGGAAACTCGATGGCCAGATTAAATCTATTGACGGAGAGCTTAAAGAAGCTTATAAGCCGGTTTTTGAAGAGCAAAATAAGCTTCTCCGTTGGTATGAATTTAAGGTCTTTCTCCTTCAATTTTTGCTTACCCTTCCCCTCTTCTGGTTTTCTTTTCGCTGGTATCTTCGACTTCACCGTAAAGACAGCCCCTATACCGTTATCGCTTTAGGTATTTTAGGAGTAGCTTCAATTTTGTTCCTCCGCGTCATCCTCTTCTGGTTCTGGGGATTGTTTCTGGCACAGGTGTTCGAAGTAATTATTCGTTGGTTCGAACAATACGAGATTATAAGGACACTGATATTTTACTTTGGGATGGTGCTGTCCTTCGTCGTTTTTGGCGGCGCGGTATATCTCTTGCAGAAAAAAGTATTTGATCCTACACGAGTGGCGATTCGTCGGTTTCGAGCAAAACAGTGCCCCCACTGCCGGACTAATTTGGATCTAGCCGTATTCTACTGTCCTAATTGTGGTTATCAACTTAAGGAAAAATGCGAGAAATGCGGTCAGGCAAGATTTATCGGCTTACCAAATTGTCCTTATTGCGGTGTTCAAAAATTGTCTGATGTTGAATCCGGAGGCGAAATTAAATCCTAAAATCTTTAGTGAAGATATAGAAGAAACGCCGATTAGGAATGGTTACGGCGAGGGACTTTTAATTGCCGGGGAGAGGGATAAAAATGTGGTGGTGCTTTGCGCGGACTTAACCGAATCAACTCGCTCGGAGGCGTTTGCCAAGAAATTTCCCGAACGGTTTTTTGAGCTGGGGGTGGCCGAGCAAAATTTGGCGACGATTGCCGCCGGGTTAGGAATTTCAGGAAAGATTCCTTTTATCTCCTCTTACGCTACTTTTTCCCCGGGGCGGAATTGGGAGCAGATACGGACAACGATTTCCTATAATGACTCCAATGTAAAAATTGCCGGTCACCATGCTGGCATTTCGGTTGGCCCAGACGGTGCGACTCACCAAGCGATAGAAGATATCGCCACTATGAGGGTGATGGCTAATATGAAAGTTTTTGTGCCTTGTGATGCGATTGAGGCGAGGAGGGCGACGGTGGTTGCGGCGCAGATTTGGGGGCCGGTTTATCTACGTTTTGCCAGAGAGAAAACGCCGGTGGTGACAACCGAAGAGACACTTTTTACTTCTGGTAAGGCAGAGATCTTCTGGCAATCAAAGAGGCCGGAGGTAGCAATTATTGCTTGCGGAACCTTGGTTTATAATGCTTTGGTAGCTGCTAAAGAATTAGAAAAAGAGAAAATCGGAACAATGGTGCTTAATAACCATACCGTTAAACCGATGGATGAACATACAATAATTGAGGTGGCGAAGAGATGCGGGGCGGTTGTAACGGTGGAGGAGCACCAAGTTGCCGGAGGGATGGGAGGTGCTGTGGCAGAAGTTCTGGCGAGGAGATGCCCAACCCCGCAGGAGTTTATCGGAATGCAGGGAGTGTTTGGTGAGTCGGGCGCGCCGAATGAATTGATTGAGAGATACGGGATGGGGGTGAAGGATATTAAGAGGGCGGCGAAGAAAGTGATCAAGCGTAAGAAATAATGAAATACGATTTTATTGCGATTGGGGATACGGGGACGGATGCTTTTATCAAATTGGTAACGCCGTCAGCTCATATTGATATTGATAAAGGAAAGAGAGAGATAGCGATGAGCTTTGCCGCTAAGATTCCATATGAGGAGGTTTATGTAATTCCAGGGGTAGGTAACAGTGCTAACGTGGCAGTTTCCGCCGTTAGATTGGGACTTACAGGCGCCCTCGTATCGAATATTGGAGATGATTATTTTGGAGGAGAATGCCTCAAGGTTTTTAAAGAAGAGAGGGTCGAGGCTGAATTTATCAAAGTCCATAAAAACGCCAAGACAAATTATCACTATGTGCTTTGGTTTGACGACGATCGGACTATTTTAACGAAACACCAGAAATACGACAGGGAAATGCCGGAGATTGATGAACCTGAATGGGTTTATCTCTCTTCTCTAGGGGGTGATGCCTTGCCTTGGCATGAGGAGCTAGAAAATTATTTTAATAAACATCCTCAAATAAATTTGGCTTTCCAACCAGGCAGTTATCAAATTGCGGCGAGTAAAGAGCTTGGCGGGATTTATAAAAGAGCAAAAGTAGTGATTGTAAATAAAGAAGAGGCGCAAACGATTCTTGCAACTGACACTGATGACATTAAAAAACTTTTGGAAGGGATGAAGGAGCTTGGGTCGGAGATAGCGGTCATTACTGACGGGGTGAAGGGCGCGTATGCTTCTTATAATGGCGAGGATTGGTATATGCCGCCTTACCCGGATCCGAAGCCGCCGCTAGAACGCACTGGAGCCGGGGATGCATTCGCTTCAACTTTTGTAGCGGCGCTTTGCATGGGAATGAGCGTGGTTGATGCATTGTGGCGGGCGCCGATTAACTCAATGTCGGTGGTGCAATATGTAGGAGCGAGGGAAGGATTATTAAATAAGGAGAAACTGGAAGAATATCTTAAAAACGCGCCGAAAGATTACGAACCGAAACGAATTTGAAGAATGAAGTAAGAGGCATGAATTATGAAGAATTTGCGAGAAATAATTGCCGAGGCAGAGAAAAAGAAAGTAGCCATAGGGCATTTTAATGTCTCAGAGCTGGCGGCTTTTAGGGCGGTCACAAAAGCGGCTCGTGATTTAGGGGTGCCTGTAATCATTGGTACCTCGGAAGGGGAACGGGATTTTATTGATATTCATGATGCGGTAGCCATGGTACGTGATCTTCGAGAGAAGCATGGTCAGCCAGTATTTTTAAATGCTGACCACACGCATTCAATAGAGAAAGTAAAAGAAGCAGTGGAGGCGGGATATGACGCGATTTTGTTTGACGGAGCGGCACTTCCATTTGAAGAAAATATTCAAAAGACAAGGGAAGTAGTAACTTATGTTAAAAAAATGGCGCCGCAGATTCTGGTTGAAGCGGAAATTGGAAACATTGGCAGTGGCTCAACGATCCGCAAGGAATTGCCTCACGGAGCGGCAATTAATCCAGAAGATTTAACAACGCCTGAAGAAGCGGTAAGATTTGTCAAAGGAACAGAAATTGATTTATTAGCGCCGGCAGTTGGAAATATTCATGGGATGTTCGCAAATGCTCCTGAGCCGGCGCTTGATAACCAGCGAATTAAATTAATTCGGGAAGCCCTGCGACAAGCTCAGGGTAAACCCGTGCCACTCGTGCTTCATGGTGCGTCGGGCAATACAGACGAAGAATTGAAAACAGCAATTACTGCCGGGATTTCCATAATTCATATCAGCACCGAGATAAGAGTTGCCTGGCGGAAGGGAGTGGAAAAGTCCTTGGAAGAGAAGCCAGATGAAGTTACACCCTATAAGTTACTGTCTGGAGCGGAGAATAAAATTTATGAGATTGTTCTAGCTAGGTTGAAATTGTTTTCCGGGCGGTAGAAACCTCTTTCTGGAATTAATCGTTTAATTTAGTTAGTATAGTATTGATTTGATGATTACTCTTAAAGCAGAGAAAAGAGAGGTTTTTGGCAAGCAAACGAAAAAGCTAAGAGGGCAGGGACTTATTCCGGCCGAGCTTTATGGCCGTGGGTTTCAAAATATCCACTTGAGTGTGCCGGCTAAGGATTTTGCCCAGGCTTACAGGGAGGCAGGGGAACATTCTGTTTTGTATATAGAAGTGGAGGGCAAGTCGCATCCGGTGCTTATTCATAGTGTCCAAGAGAATCAACTTAAGCCAGAAATTTTAGCAATTGATTTCCATGAGATAAGGATGGATGAGAAAGTTAAAGCCCACGTGCCGCTGGAATTTGAAGGCGAGTCACCGGCGGTGAAAGAAAAAGAAGGGATTTTGATTAGGAATATGGATGAAATTGAAGTGGAAGCCCTCCCGACAGATTTACCGCATAGAATTACGGTGGATTTGTCAGGACTTACGGAGCTTGACCAAAGTATTTATGTTAGAGATTTACCGAAGGGCGGTAAGTATGAATACGTAGTTGACGCGGAAACAGTAGTGGTGAGTGTGACGGCGCCGAAGGAAGAAGAAGTTGAAGAGGTAACGCCCCCGACAGAGGGCGGAGAGGCAGCCCCGCAGGGAGTTGAAGAAGGGAAAGAAGGTCCTTCTTCCGAGGAGGGAGGTAAAGAAGATGAACCCTAAGCCAAAATTTGTACTTGACATTAAGCCTAGGCCGAAAACGGATGTTTTTAGGCGTCGAGAAGGGAGGGTAAACCTTAGTTATTTCCCGAAGAGACGTTTCTATCATTTGCCGCTTAAATTATCGGCCGTTGCTTTGATACTCTCGTTATATGTCGGGGGATCGGTCTTTGCTCCAATTGGCGGCGGGACATTCGCCGCTGAAGACCGGGCGTCGCTTGAAGCGGAGTTAAAACGACTGGAAACGGAAATTGCAGCGTACGAAAAAACAATTGGCGAATATCGCAGTCAAGGAAAATCGCTTCAGGGGGAGATTGGTGTACTGGAGACGAAAATCAAGCAGATGAACGCGCAAATTCAGGCCATTAATCTATCTCTTCGAAAACTCTCCGGTAATATTACGCAGACGACCGGTAAAATCGGCCAGGTTGAGGGAGATATCGATCTTAACCAGGAAGCATTAGCCGATTTAATTAGGGAGATTGATGCGCATGACCAGAAGGGATTGATGGAGATTTTATTAGAGAATCCCAAGCTATCCGATTTTTTTGGAAGTGTTAATGATTTACTGGCGACTCAGGAAAGTCTGGGAATAGCTTTGTCGAGATTAACTCAACTGCGAGGCGATCTTATTACTCAACGAGAATTACTGGCGATGGAGAAAGAGGACGTGGAGGCATTGAAGGTATATCAGGTGAGGCAAAAACAATCAGCTGACGAGGTTCGAGGAGAGAAAGACCAATTACTAAAAGTCACTAAGGGAAAAGAATCCGAATACCAAAAGCTTTTAACTCAAACCCAGAAAAGCGCATCGGAAATTAGAGTCCGTCTTTACCAGCTTTTGGGCGGAGGGCAGATGACTTTCGGCCAAGCCTATGAGCTGGCGAGCGTTGCCGAGAGAGCAACCGGGGTTCGAGCCGCTTTCATCTTGGCAGTGCTTGACCGCGAGTCGGCCTTGGGGAGAAATGTCGGGAAATGCAGCTATAAAACGGCAATGGCTCCCGGGCCGCCGCTCTCCAGCCGCGATGATGTGACGCCGTTCCTAAAAATTACCGCAGAGCTGGGGCTGAATCCTGATACAACGTTAGTTTCATGTCCTAATGCTGACGGAGCTTATGGAGGAGCGATGGGGCCGGCGCAGTTTATCCCGACTACCTGGATGGGCTACAAGGACAAAGTGGCGGCTATTACGGGGGATAGTCCGGCCTCACCCTGGCGCAATGTTGATGCCTTTGTCGCTGCCGGTCTTTACCTAAAGAGTGCGGGAGCCGGAAGCAATGAGTTGAATGCCGCAGCCAAGTATTACTGCGGAGGCAATTGGAATCGTTATGTTTGCACCCAGGTTTATGGCAAGGCGGTAGTTGATAGAGCGGCTCAATTTGCGCAGGATATTCAGGTCTTGAAGAGTGGGTAGATTGCCCAGCAGCTTACTGTCTATGGGAAACAGAATAATTTTACTCCAGCGGTAAAATTTTCTTCGCCCTCGGCTCTCTGGCTCCGCCTTCGGCGGATACCAAGCCCAGAGAGCCTGCGGGATGTTCCCTACGACAGTAATCTGCTGGACTCAATAAATTTGGTTATTTACCTCACTCCGAGATGTTCTCTGCGGAAAGAATTTTAATAGCTGGTTTTAGTTGGAGGATATTTTCCGGAAAGCTTTGATGACCGGATCGAGATCTCCGTCAAGAATTTTTTCAATATTGTGCCATTTCTTCCCGATTCTATGATCTGTAATCCGATCATTGGGGAAGTTGTATGTTCTTATCTTCTCTGATCGCTCGGCACCGCCGATTTGGTCACGCCTTAAGCCCCCGAGTTCCAGGGTCTGCTTTTCTCTTTCCATTGCGGCGAGTTTGGATTGAAGGAGAATGATTGCCTGTTCACGGTTAGCATGTTGGTTGCGGCCTGCTTGAGAGGTGACAACAAGACCAGTGGGCCGATGGACGATTCTTACCGCAGTTTCTACTTTATTGACGTTTTGTCCCCCGGGGCCGGACGAGCGAAAGAAAGAAACATCTAAATCTTTGGGATTGATTTGCGCCTCTTTAGCTTCGGCTACGGGCATAATAGCTACGGAGGCGGTAGAGGTGTGGATCCGACCGCTTTTTTCGGTGGCGGGGATGCGCTGAACTCGATGAACTCCTGATTCTTGTTTTAGGGAATTAAAAGATTCTTCTCCGGAAATCTGAGCGATAAAGGTTTTGTAGCCGTGAAGGGTGGTGGAACTTGAATCAAGAGCAGAAAATTTCCAGCCTCGATGCTCAGCATATCTTTGATACATTCGGGCGAGGTCACCGGCGAAAATTGCTGCCTCATCACCACCCGTGCCCGCGCGGATTTCTAAAATAATTTTATCAGTCATTTTGTCTGGTATTTTTTCCGGGATAGATAGTAGAACTTCGATTTGTTGGCGCTCGATTAATGCCCGCCTCCAGCGGGCTAATCGAAGTTCACTACCCGGCTATTGCTTCGCTTGCTTTTTTGCTGCCCCTTTTTGGGGTTTATGGAGAGAACCTCGCATTTTCTTGTCCATGCGGCTTACCTCGATTTTGCCGGCAGCTTTGGCACTCTTTCTGGCCACAGGCTTTGTCACTCTTTTGGTCTTGGCTTTTTCTTGCCTTGTTCGGAATTTCTCCACTCGGCCGGCAATGTCAAGCAACATATCCTTTCCGGTGTAGAAAGGATGGCAATTACTGCAAATTTCAACTGCCATTTCTTCTTTCGTAGCGCCGACAGTAAAAACGTTGCCGCAGGCGCATTTTACTTTCGCTTTCGGATAATATGTGGGATGAATATCGGTTTTCATAAAGGGTATTCTACAGGGACTTGACATAATATTCAAGGAGGTGTATATGGTCAGGAGTATAGTTGGAATGGCTAACTAGCACATTCCGATAATTTAGTACCTTCGAACATTAATAAGGACGGTTCGAAGGGGGGAGAGTCGGCGTAAATATAGGGGTTTTTGGGCTTGCTCATTGGCAGGGAGTTTTTTGCTGCCAGCGAGCAAGTCCAAAAAAACTTCTAGGAGGAAGGAAGGAGGGACCCGCCATGAGGCGGATGTTCATCTTCGCCGGGGTCCTCGCCATAGTGGCGGGTGTCCTCGGTCTCTCAAGCCCCCCGGCTGCTGGTTCGAGTCAGCAGGCTGGGATGAGTGCGCTTCGTATCCCCGCAGACTGCTGGGTGAAGCAGAACACCAACTGGACCCGCCCCGGGGCTGACCCGGTGCGGCGGAACGTGAACACCGTTCCTAAGTTGGTGGCGATGCTTCGCTCGCCGGCTGGCCGGAGAGCGATGCACTGCGCCGGATTCACTCCGACGCAGCAGCAGAGAATCATCGTCGCGGCGTGGAGTGCCAAGCGCAGCGTGATCCCGCCAGGGTCGCCTTTCAGCCGGATGGTTGGGGGGAGCGCCGTTTTCACCAATGGCCGCTATGTCGGGCCGAGACCTTTGGCGTCGTGGAAGATCACGGCGCCGGGGGTAAAGCTCCAGGTGCCCATGGTTTGTGGGAACATTGTGCTCCGGCCCGGTGGGTCGAGGCCGAAGTCATCCCCTCCGGTGGTTAACGTCGATGTCAACGTCGATGTCAACGTCAACCAGAACCAGCAGGTGATCGTCATCACGCCCCCGCCGGTGGTGGTGGTGACTCCTCCGGTAGTGGTAGTGACTCCGCCAGTGGTGGTCATCACGCCCCCGCCGGTGGTTACACCACCACCGGTAGTCACGCCCCCGACGACAACATGCCCCGATGGGCAGCCGCCAGGACCGCAGGGATGCGGACCGAAGGCGGAACCCCCCAACTAACCGTCCTCTACCTACCCCAGCTGCGCTTCGCAAGCGAAGCGCAGCTGGGCATCCCTAACTTCTTTACCGGAAGTAGAGGATTTAGGGATGGTGAACCCATCACTGCAAATAAAAAGTCGGAAAGAAAAAAAGAAAAACATGAATAAGGTATTAAGCAAAAGAAGTATTAGTTTAGCTCTTTTAGCATTGGTCGTAACGACAACTCAGGCTCCTTTAGCTTTTGGTGCGGCATCTTTTAACAATGACCCCCAAGACCTAAAGACGCTTCGGGTTTCAAACTACACTCGTTTTTCTGATAGCAACATTAATTGGGAAAATAACAGTGTAGCTGCCAGTTTGGGTGAAGTCTTTTCCGTAAGGCTTTACTACCACAACACTGCTCTGGAAACTGCTAATAACGTTCGAATCAAGATTAACCCGGTTATTACCTCGGGGAGCTTGATTACTGTTACCGGTCAGCTCTCAGCCGATAATGCTGGGACAATAACTGACACGGTTCAGGTGAATGTTTCTGGCGGAGGCGTGACAGGTGTTACCCATATTGCCACCTTTTGGTACCCCGACAGCCCGTCGGTAGCCAAATCCTTACCATCTGGGCAAAGCGGCGCAGAAGTTACCGGTAGTGGAGCAAATATCGGAAGTGTCGCGCAGGGGTGGGCAACTCAAGGCTTCTTAGTGGCTCGGTTTCGAATTCAGCCGAGTACTGTGACTGTAACCCCAAGCGGCAACACTCCATCAGTTAATACTCTTTCGGCAACTGACATCGAAAGGACTAGCGCTCGTCTTCGGGGCGAAGCTAATCCGCGTGGGGACTCAACCGAGGCCTGGTTTGAGTGGGGTACTTCCAGTTCTAATTTGAGCCGGGAAACCTCTCATCAATCAATGGGCAGCGGCAATAGCTTCGTCAGTTTCTCTAATTTCGTGAGCGGGCTTGAGCCGAACACTGATTACTTTTACCGAGCGGTTGCCAGAAACAGCTTTGGCACGGCGCGCGGCGATATCCGGAGCTTTACCACTGGCAGAGCCGCGGTAGATAGGCCGCAAGTTCGAATTCTGCCGGCTACAAACATCACTTCGTTTTCGGCTCTTTGTCGGGCTGAAGTCGATCCCAACGGTAGCGCCACCACCGCTTTCTTTGAATGGGGCACTGATTCTAATAACTTGCTTAACCGAACCGGCAACATTTCGCTTGGGAGTGGGAACAGTTTTGTGAACATCTCAAGCTTCCTCACAGGACTTAATTCCAATACTACTTACTACTGCCGAATAGTGGCCGACAATTCCGCGGGGCGAAGTACCAGTGGCTTGGAGAGCTTCCGCACCACCGGTGTAGTAACGTCGCCACCAGTCATTACTAAAGTGATAAAAGTGTTTGAGAGGGAAGCAACTGTGCCGGCCGAGCAGGTGATTAAGCTCAAACTCGAGGCAGATAAAAGTGAGCTTAGCGAAGACAAGGTTACCTACATTGTTACTTGGGAAAATCTTACCAAGAGAACTCTTCGAGATGCTTCCATAGAGGTGAGATTGCCCGAGGAACTGGAGTTTGATGACGCTTCAAGGTCAGTAGATGAAATTCGGGACAATACTCTTGTCTTCCGACTGGGAACAATCCGAGGCGGCGAGAGAGGAGAAATTGAAATTGAAACCAGCGTTGAAGAGTTAGAAGCAGGGGATGTGATTACCACTACAGCGACCTTAAGCTACATTGACACTAACAATGTGAGGTACATTGTGGCCGTGGAGGATAAGAGCGAAATTACAGCCGAAGATTTGGCCGGAGGGGGACTAACGGCAACAATTCTTGATGCCCTTAGAGACTTCTTCACCAACCCGATCTTCTGGATCTTGATCGCCCTTCTCCTCCTTTACCTTATCTATCGATTCTTAACCGCTAGAAGGGAACCCCCAATGTATCCGCCAACGGGAGGTGGGCCGACGGTAGTGGCATATCCTCCGGCAGGTAGTCCAGGAGCGCAGATGTATTCTGCTCCGCCGCCAGCTCCGCCTAGAGCTCCGGAACCGCCGCCATTTGGCTAAACCCTAGAGCTTATTGCATAAGCTCGGGTCGCCCGATCAGATTTGCAGGGCAAATCTGATGTAGGGATAAGAACCTAGGAAAGTTGACCCCCCAAAGATGGGGGGTTGACTTTTTTATGGATTTGTTGTACGATTAAGCTCATGAAAATTAGCGGATTCGGCAAGCTCACCGCAAGTCAAACAATCGTATTTACGGGCCTCACCGGCTTTGTTCTAGTTGGGTTGATTGCGCCTGCAGTTTATGCCACCGAAGATGGCCAGTTTCCCGTTTTCCCTACGGTCATTGAAGATAGCTCAATAGTTGTTTCTCCTGTCGTAAAGACTAAGACCGCGCCTGTAAAGGATCGCAAGGTGGAAAAGAAAGATAATTTTGTGACAAATGAGTTAGGAGTTTTCTCGCCATGGGGAACAGTGAAGCAGACGTTTACTAATAGAGCGCGGGCGGGGGAAGAGGGTGTTGTGTTTGCTCTTACCTCACTTGATGCAAAGCCGAGCGGCCGGGGCGATCTCCGATATCAGATCTCTTATGCTAATGCGACCGATGAAACTTTGCGTAATGTTTCGGTGCAAGTGTTTCTGCCGAAAGAATTCCGGTATTTAGATTCAGACTTTAGACCGAGCTCTAAAAATAAAGGAGTTGTAGTTTTTGAACTTGATAAAGTAGCGGCCGGAGAGGAAGGCGCGATTCAACTGGAAACCAGATTAAAGAAAAAGAAAGCGAAAGAGGTGGTTCTTTCGGCCACAATGGCATACGAGGATATTAACGGCGGCAAGCACACCGTCACCGCCGCGACCAACAATGCCTTTAACGGAAGCAATAGTGGACTTACTGCTTCCGCGCTTGATGGCTTCGGCGGAGTTATGGTTTGGCTATTCATGATTATCCTTTTAGTGGCTCTCGCTTTCGTCGGCTACCAGTACTTCATTCTTCAAGCAAGTGGCCGGAGGGCGTAGGGCTAAAACATTTTCAGTTTGAAAATGTTCGCTCGAACAATTGTGCGACAATTGTTTTAGGGGTTGACACATCCTTTCCCTCCTCTATACTTCCCCTGGGAAATAAACATGAATGACTCTTTCATAATTGAATACTACCTGGAAAACATGCTAAAAATGCGAAAAACTTTTTTAGTTGCTTCAAGTCCATTTCTTTAGGAGGATTTGATCCTGGTCCAGGATGAACGCTGGCGGCGTGGATAAGGCATGCAAGTCGAGCGCCGAGCACTTACAAAACTTGAGAAGGTAGCAATACCGGATTTTGTGGCGTAAGTGTTTGGAGCGGCGAACGAGTCAGTAACACCTTGGTTACCTACCCCGAAGTCAGGCATAGCTCACCGAAAGGTGGGGTAATTCCTGATAGTCTCGCAAGAGTAAAGGAGCAATTCGCTTCGGGAGGGACCTAGGTTCGATCAGCTTGTTGGTAGGGTAACGGCCTACCAAGGCTACGACCGATAGGCGGGGTGAGAGCCTGATCGCCGACGAGGGCACTGAGACACGGGCCCTACTCCTACGGGAGGCCGCAGTCGAGAATATTCCACAATGGGCGAAAGCCTGATGGAGCGAC
>JAUYKE010000010.1 GCA_030700125.1 Candidatus Colwelliibacteriota bacterium | reverse complement strand
CTGACGCTGGAAGTGAGGAGAAGCCCAAGGGCTGAGGATCGTCTGTCCGGGCTCTTTGAAGGTCTATCGTGGATCAAAACCACTCGTTTCGAGAGAAGACCACAGCTGCGGCTTCGGGTTTTCAATGACGGGAACAAACCGAGGGTACCTTCCGCAGCTCATGAGTGCTTTCGCGCAGGCGGCTTTTACGGTTTTGACGCAAAGAGCGATTACTATTTGACGGACGGTTCGTCAGTCTTTCATCTTCAGTCCGGCCGTGGGCGAGGGTATGCCTACCTCGCTCAGCCGTTCTTCAGCAAGTCTGCTCTCGTGCAACAGAACTTCTGGTCCTTCGGCCTGTTAAAGCTGCTGCGGGCAAAGGGTCTGTACAGCTTGCACGCCGCCGGGGTTACCAATAAAGACCACGTTCTTCTCGTGATCGGTCGTTCGGGAAGCGGGAAATCCACGTTAGCGATCGGCCTCATTCGGGCCGGTTGGGACTATCTTTCAGACGATGCTGTTCTGCTGCGCGGCAGCGCGCAGGGAGTGGAAGCGTTGGCCCTTCGCAAGCACTTCTATGTTGACGCTCAGCGATCAGGGGATTACGCCGATTTTTCGTTAGGGGAAGAGATTCCGGATAGCGATGGGGGCAAGAGGCGCAGGGTTTTTATCGAGAGATCGTACTGCGACCAACAGGTGAGCCGGTGTGTCCCGCGCTTCTTGATTTTCTCCCATATTACTTCTCAAGATCAGAGCGAGTTGATTCCCATGGATCGTGTTCGCGCCTTAAAGGTTCTGCTGGCAGAAAGCGCTCCGCAGCTATTCGATACGAATACCATGGCTCGACATCTGGAAGTGCTCAAAAAACTCTTACAGCAGACCATAGCATATGAGCTAAAAGCCGGAATTGACCTTTATCGCGCCCCGACGAAGCTTGTTCGCCTCCTGGAAAAGGCCGAGAGAGGAAGAAGGTGATGCGGCTCGTCATCGAACTGACGAATCGATGCAACCTGCGCTGCGGGCACTGTTTTGAGGAGCGGCACGCGGGGACGGGGGAGCTTCCGCTGGAAATCCTGGAAAAGGTGCTCCGAGAAGGAAAGAGCTGCGGCATCGAGCAACTGGCGTTTACCGGTGGGGAGCCGACCATCCACGCGCAGTTTGATGAGATCATCCGACTTGTGTGTGAGGCAGAGTATACCTTTGGCTTTGTCAGTAACGGTCTCAACTTTTCGGAGATCTATGCTCTACTCCTTAAGCGCCGACAATGGTTTAGAGGAGTAACCTTCAGCCTCGACGGGGCACGCGAGGAGACCCACAACCGGCTGCGCGGCAAAGGTTCCTACCGACACGTGATGCGAGCGGCAAGTATCTGCGTGTTCAAGGACATTCCCTTTACGATAAAGGCTCTTCGTCCTGGCGAGTGGGTAAAAACAGCATGAGCAACAACGTTCTCTCGACGGAGACTGGGCTATTTTGATGGTTAGGAAATCTGGCATGATTGGCGGATGCGAAAACATCGACGATTGTGGGACGCCTACCGATTCCCCGGCTTCCGTCCACTTCCGACCGTGGTGGGCATTTTCGGTGATCCGAAGGCCCGTGTTATCTGCCTCCAGCGGCGGGGAAAAAAACGGCGTGCGGAGCCTGCGGACTCATCCACCACGCTTGGTACGACCGGAAGATACGCCGGGTTCGCGACCTTCCCTGTGGGGACATGCGAATCTACCTGGAGTTGGAGATCCGCCGTGTCGACTGCCGGCGTTGCGGCAAAGTGAAGCAGGAGACGCTGGACTGGCTGGCAGCGGACACCCCGTTCTACACCAAGCGATTCGCCTTCTTCGTAGGACGCCGCTGCCGAGCCATGACGGTCAAGGACGTAGCCCAGGAAACGCGCCTGGCCTGGTGGACGATCAGGGATCTGGAAATGGAGTACATGCGCGAGCAGTTGCGACGGGTGGGTCAGCCGGTACCGAAGGTGATCGGGGTCGACGAGATATCAATTCGCAAAGGACACACCTACCGGATCGTGGTCAGCGACCTAGAGCGGCGGCGGGCTATCTGGTTCGGGGGCAAAGACCGCTCGGAAGAGAGTATGGACGAGTTCTACAAGTGGCTCGGCCCGTCGAAGAGCAAGAAGATACGGCTGGCCGTGATGGACATGTGGAAGGCGTTTCGCAACTCGACGCTCAAGCCGGAGCACGCGCCACGGGCCGCCATCCTGTTCGACAAGTTCCACGTGATGCGTCATCTTGGCGAGGCATTGGACAAGGTGCGCAAGAGCGAGTGTTATCGATTAACGGGCAAGGACCTGCGATTTATCAAGGGGCAGAAGTACACGCTCCTGTCGCACCGGGAGAACCTGAAGCCGAATGGCCGCAGAAGCCTGCGGCTACTGCTGAAGGCCAATCGGCGACTGAATACGGCCTACATCCTCAAGGAGGAGTTTGGCAAGCTCTGGGACTACGAGCACGAAGGCTGGGCGCGGCGCTTCTTCGAGAACTGGCGAGAATCGCTCAAGTGGCAGCGCCTCAAGCCCTACGAGAAATTCGCCGCGATGATCGACCGGCATTGGGACGGGATCGCAGCCTACTGCAAGCCGGAGAACAAAGTCGCCTTGGGATTCGTCGAGGGGTTCAACAACAAGATCCGCGTCATTCAGCGGCGCAGCTACGGGCTACGCAACGAGGAGTATTTGCGCCTCAAGGTCCTCACTTGCATGCTCGATCCGATCTGAAATCAGGCGAAAATCACCCACTCGCCAGGACGGAGAGCC
>JAUYKE010000009.1 GCA_030700125.1 Candidatus Colwelliibacteriota bacterium | reverse complement strand
TGCGTAGTTAAAACACACTTGCCCTAGGTTTTAACCTAGGTTAAAACCTAGGGCAAGTTAAGAATCGAAATAATCAAACCGAATAGCCCAAACCTGTTTTCATAGAGAGTATCTCGGAGCGAAGCTATAAATAGGTGAAGGAGATCACAAAGAAGTTCAGGCGCGAACATTGTTTGAATCCCGAACGGAGTGAGGTTGAGTTTGAGAGCGCCTGCCTACTTCTTTGACCGACTGAACCTCTATTTATCTTCGTGGAGAGCCTACTCTCGAGAAAATAGGTTTGGGTTATTCAACGGTGACGCTCTTCGCCAAATTCCGGGGCCGATCAACATTCAGACCTCTTTTGACAGCAACATAGTAAGCAAAAAGGTGGAGAGGCACTACCGACAAAATCGGGGTGAGCATCTCGAGAGTTTTTGGAATATAAATTACATCATCGGCAATTTGCTTAATATCTTTATCTCCTTCGGTCGCGACCGCCATTACCGGCCCACCCCGAGCTTTAAGCTCTTCCATATTGGAAACATTTTTCTCATAAACGGAATCGCGGGGAACAATAACGATTGACGGGAATTTTTTATCAACCAAAGCAATCGGACCGTGCTTCATCTCGCCCGAGGCGTAGCCTTCAGCGTGAACATAGGCAATTTCCTTAATCTTCAATGCTCCCTCAAGAGCGATTGGATAATTATATTTCCGCCCCAGGTAGAGAAAATTGTCATAGCCGCTATATTTCTCTGCCAGTTCTTTAATCAAATCCTGCTGGGTTAAAATTTTGTCCATTAATGCCGGCAATCGCTGAAGCTCTCCCGCAATTCTCTGCCCCATTACCAAAGACATGTTTTTCTTCCGGCCTAGAAAAAGAGTAAGAAGCGCCAAAATAGATACTTGAGAAACAAACGATTTAGTGGCCGCCACGGCGACTTCCGGCCCGATATGCTGATAAACCCCGGCGTCTGTTTCACGGCTCGCGGTTGAGCCGATTGCGTTTACAATTCCTAAAGTTAAAATTTCTTTCTCCTTTGCTTCATATAAGCTAGCCAATGTATCAGCCGTCTCCCCTGATTGTGAGATAGCAAGGAAAACGTCATTCTTCTCAAAAATCAGTTTCCGATACCTCATCTCGGAGCCAAACTCAATTTCCACCGGAACCCCGGCATATTCTTCCAACATATAGGCACCTACTTTTCCGGCGAGATAAGCGCTCCCGCAAGCGCAGATATGAAGGCGATTAATGTTTCTCAGTTCCTCTTTAACGTCCGCCAAACCGCCGAGCACCGCCTTTCCCTCTTCGAGGTTAATGCGTCCCCGAATTGAGTTTCGCACCGCCTCCGGCTCCTCATTAATTTCCTTAAGCATAAAGTTGGCAAACGTCCCCTTCTCGGCTGACTCCAAATCCCAATCCAATTCTTCCGGCTTCCGTTTAATAACTTCCTTTTCAATGGTTTGGATCCTGTAGCCGGCCGGCGTAATCGTTGCTATCTCGCCGTCATTCAAATAAATAACCTTATTGGTAAATTTCATAATAGGCGTGGCATCCGACGCGATAATAAATTCATCCTGGCCAAGGCCGAATATTAAAGGGCTAAAATTTCGCGCGGCCACAATCTTTTCCGGCTCTCTTTTATCAATCACCACCAATCCGTAAGTCCCCTGCACCCGCCCCAAGGCCAAGCGTACCGCTTCTTCCAGTGGAATATTCTCATTCTCATTTTTTATTTTCTCAATTAAATGAGCTATTACTTCCGTATCGGTCTCCGATTTAAATTGATGCCTGCCCTCATTTAATTTCTCTCGAAGTTCCTTGTAGTTTTCAATGATACCGTTATGGGCAAGGTAGATATTGTTTGAGCAATCAGTGTGCGGATGGGCGTTAATTTCTGTTACTCCGCCGTGGGTTGCCCAGCGGGTATGGGCAATACCCAAGCCGTCACCAATCTCTTTCTTGCCCACCAATTTATCCTCAAGGGCCGTAACCGTTCCCACTGCCTTCTCGCAAATTACATTTTCCTTATCGAAAACCGCCAAGCCGGCGGAGTCATAGCCCCGATACTCCAGTGCGTGGAGCCCGGCGAGCAAAACCGGTACTGCTTTATTTTTCCCCAAATAACCAACAATGCCACACATTTTAAACGCCTATAAATCTAGCACTTCTTAGTTTTCTGTGGTAGCCAAGGGCAAAGCGGTGGGCCTCATCGCGAATTTTAATCAGCAGCTTCTTTTCTTCCTCGCTCGGCTTATAACCCACGAATTCATTTTTCCTACGACCCGGCCCTTTGGCGACTCCCGTGACCGGCAAAGCCAACCCAAACTCATTCAAAACGCTCTTGGTAACATTAACCTGCGCCTTGCCGCCATCAATTAGAATTAATACCGGGTAAGGCCAGGGATTATTAAATCGCCGCCGAAGCATTTCCTTGATCATTCCAACGTCATCGGATGCAGTTATAGTGGAGATCTTAAATTTTCGATACTCATCTTTATCTGGCTTGCCGTTTGTAAAAACCACCATTGACCCCACTGCGGAAGTCCCAGAGGTGTTAGAGATATCATAACCCTCTATCCGTTTCGCGGAATTTCCAATTTTCAATTTCCAATTTTCAATACTCTCGTCGGCGATGAGGGCAACATCCCTGATATGCTTAATGGCGAAAATCTGCCGTCGCAGCTTCTCCGCTTTTTCAAATTCCAATTTCTTACTCGCCGTTTTCATTTCCTTTTCCAGGTTGGTTATAAGAAGTTTTTTCTTCCCCTTCAAAAATAGTTTAATGTTTCCGATGTTTTTCAAATATTCAGTCCGACTTACCGCCCCGATGCAAGTTCCTGGGCAGAGCCCAAGCTCATAATCAAGGCAAGCCCTTCGACTCCGCTGAGGGTAAAGCCTCTTAGATCTACCAGAGGGACTTGCCCCGAGCCAAGTCGATGGATGGATGCTGTAAGGGAAAATTCTTCTTATTATCCGAAGCGCTTCCCTGATGCTTACGGCCGAAGTAAATGGCCCCACCTTCGCCAAGGCTACGGCGGGCAAAGCCCTCCCCCTCACGAGCAATACCCGCGGGAAATCTTCCTTAGTGATGAGGACATGAAGAAAACTCTTGTCGTCTTTTTCTTTAGCATTATAGGGCGGTTCATATTTTTTAATCAGTTGTGATTCGAGGATTAGTGCCTCAATCGCGGTATCGGTTTTGAAATAATCAATCTTTTTAATTTCGGCAAGCAGTTTCTCCGTCTTCGCATCATGAACTTTCATGAAATAGCTGGAAACTCGACGCCTCAAATTCCCCGCCTTCCCGATGTAAAGCACTTTCCCGCGAGTCCCTTTCATCAAATAAACTCCCGGCGTCTCCGGCAGATTTTTGTAGAGAATTTTTGCCATTTGCATCACCAACAGATTATAACTATACTCCAAAAGAGCAAAAGCCATTCTTGGTATTTGACATATCTATATAGAGAGGGGTGTTGTGAATGCCGCAGACAGAGCAGATAGAAAAGCAGGTGGAAGAGCTTCAACAGGCCGACTCGGCCGCTGAGGAACGAGTCCGGCTACTAGTAGAGGGCTTGGAACTCAAACTCGGGGCAGATCAGGACCTAACCTTGCGCGACAGGTACCTGACCTGGGGCCAGTTAACTAAGCAATGCGGTTTCAAAGCCCGCACAGAGGGACGACCGTATTGAGAAGGGAGTGAGAAAACCTATAAGAGGAAGGGCGGTCCCAAAATTACTGCCCTTCCTCCCAATCTCAACAAGCGTTGAGGTTTTTATTTTTACGCTTTTAATACTTTACGCAGGTATTCTCCGGTATAACTACTCTTAGTTCTCGCAATCTGCTCCGGGGTGCCGGCCGCGACTACCCGGCCGCCTTTGTCTCCTCCCTCGGGCCCCAAATCAATTACCCAATCAGCTACTTTAATCACATCCAAATTATGCTCAATCACGACTACCGTATTGCCTCGGTCAACCAATCGGTAAAGGACGTTAAGCAACTTTTCAATGTCCGCAAAATGAAGCCCGGTAGTCGGTTCGTCTAAAAGGTATAAGGTTTTTCGAGTGTCTCGCTTACTTAATTCTTTGGCCAGCTTAACTCTTTGGGCTTCTCCACCGGATAAAGTTGTCGCCGACTGCCCCAACTCCAAATAGCCCAATCCCACTTCTTCCAAGATGTGAAGCTTTTCGTAAAGCCAGGGAATATCTTTAAAGAATTCCACCGCTTCCTCAATCGTCATCTTAAGAACCTCATAGATATTTTTACTTTGGTATTTAACCTCCAATGTCTCTTTATTAAACCGCTTACCATGGCAGACATCGCAACTCACGTAAACCGTCGGCAAGAAATGCATCTCAATTGCAATCTGGCCATGCCCCTCGCAATTTTCACATCGCCCGCCCCGCACGTTAAAACTGAACCTTCCCGGCTTCCAGCCGCGAATTCTAGCATCTTCCGTCATTGTGAAAAGATCGCGAATATGGGTCCAAGCGCCGATATAAGTTGCGGGGTTGGATCGCGGCGTCCGTCCAATCGGCGCCTGATCAATATTAATTACCCGATTGATGTATTCCGTCCCTGAAATCGTCCCTCCACCGTCAACCTTGTAATCAGTCCTATTAAATTTATTGGATAAAGTTTTATAGATAACTTCGTACACTAAGCTACTCTTGCCCGAACCGGAAACACCGGTAATAGCAGTAAAACGCCGCAATGGAATCTCTGCTTTGATATTTTGAAGATTATTCTTGGTAACGCTCCGCAGTTTAAGAAACGGGGTATCGCTCCCGACTTTCCGCTTTGTGGCGGGCATTGGGATCTCTTCCTCTCGGCGCAAATACTGGAGCGTTAAAGATCTCTGTTTTTTGTCTTTTAGGATTTCAGGGATATTGCCTTGCGCTACAATTTCCCCACCGTGTACTCCGGCCGCCGGCCCAAAATCTACCAGATAATCCCCTGCATGGATTGTTTCTTCGTCATGCTCCACCACAATAATGGTGTTCCCCAAGTCCCTTAAGTCATGCAAACTCTTAATTAGCTTGGCATTATCTTTTTGATGAAGCCCGATGGTCGGCTCGTCCAAAACATAAAGGGCTCCTACTAGACGCGAACCAATTTGTGATGCCAGCCGGATTCTTTGCGATTCTCCGCCTGCAAGAGTTCCTGCCCTTCGGTCAAGGGTTAAATAATCCAGCCCGATATCCGACATAAATTTTAGGCGGCTCACAATTTCCCGAAGAGGCGTCTCGGCAATCTCTTTGTCCTTGGGAGAAAAAGATTTTCCTAAAGCATCAAAAAAAATAACTGATTCGCTAATAGATAATCGCACCACTTCACTAATGTTTTTGCTTTTGACGAGAACGTTTAACGCTTCGGGGCGCAGCCGATTACCGTGGCAAGCCGGACACACTTTTTCGGACCAGATATCTTCCGTTCCCAAACCGTGACATTCCTCACAAGCGCCATATGGACTGTTAAAAGAGAAAAGTCGCGGTTCAATCTCCGGAAAGGAAAAGTTATCTCTCGCACAGGCGAATTTCGCCGAAAAACTAATCTCCCTTGCCCCGTGGTCCACTTTAGCGGACTTTACGGGATTCTTACTCTTGCTCCGTAAAAACACCGTCACCGCATCATGGCCATATTTCAGCGCCAGCTCCACCGCCTCGCTCAAACGTAATCTATTATGAGCGTCGCTAAAGTCAGTTCGGGCTGGAATCCGGTCAACTACAACTTCAATCGTATGCTGTCTGTAGCGGGCCATGAGTGTCCTCTCTCGAAGCGACCTAAATTCTCCGTCAATTCGCGCTTCGGTAAAACCATTCCCTAGAAGATCGTAAAGTAGTTGATAGTATTCCCCTTTCCGACCCCTCACTACCGGCGCCATGACAACAAGCTCCCCTGCCCCGTGGTCCGCTTTAGCGGACTTTACGGGGTTTTCGCTTTTAGCAAGATCTATAATTGCCTCAATGATTTCGCTCGAAGTCATCCGTCGAATTTCGCCACCGCACAATGGACAGAATGGTCTTCCTACCCGAGCAAATAAAACCCGCAGATAATCATAAATTTCGGTGATAGTAGCTACGGTTGAGCGTGGATTAGCCGAGTGGTGCTTTTGATCGATTGAGATTGCGGGCGAGAGTCCTTCAATCTCATCAACATCCGGCTTATCCAGCCGGCCCAGAAACTGGCGGGCATAAGCAGACAAGGACTCAATATACCGTCTCTGGCCTTCGGCAAAGATCGTATCAAATGCCAAAGAAGACTTCCCCGAGCCAGAAATCCCTGTAAAGATAATCATCTTATTCCGCGGCAGCTCCAGCGAAATGTTCTTCAGATTATGCTCTCTGGCACCTTTAATGATGATTTTATCTTGCATTATTCAATTTTGCCTGCCCCGTGATAAGCGAAGCGAATTTTACGGGGTCCTGCATATAAATACTAAACTGCCCCTGCTTTCACTCTAAGGGGTACCTAGCATAAAATAGAGTATGTCAGTTGATCTGTCTATGTATATTATTGGCATTGATGAAGCGGGAAGAGGATCTTTGGCCGGACCAGTGGTGGTAGCAGCAGTGCTCACCCCCAGGAATTTTTATCCTAAAAGAACTGCTCTTCCCAAGCTAAAAGATTCGAAAAAACTTAGTTCTATCCAAAGGCAAGTTTGGTTTAAATATTTAAAATCGCACCCTAAGGTTTTTTATGCCACCGCCCGCGTCTACCCCCGAAAAATCGAAAAGTTAAACATCGCTAATTGCGCCAACATTGCAGCAGCAAAAGCATTCTGGACTCTAATCTCAAAATTAGACATTAAAAATTTAGAATCATCCCCAGTCATCCTGGACGGCAGTCTTTATTTAGGCAGTAAAGGAAAGCAGCCAAATTTCGCCAAAACTATCATTCGGGGTGATGAAAAATTTATTTCAATTAAATTGGCTTCGATTGTGGCAAAAGTAACGCGGGACAACTATATGATCAGTCTTCACCGAAAATATCCCCTCTACCATTTTGATCGCCACAAAGGCTACGGCACTGCCCTTCATCGCAATCGCATTAACCGCTTCGGACCGGCCCAAACCCACCGATTGACTTACCTTAAAAATTATCGTAAGCTGGCCTGAGTTAGTTCCGCCATTCAGAATTAATTAATAATGGGAGTTCCAAAAAAACATCATACGAAATCAAAGGTCGGGAGACGACGCAGCGGCCACGGGCTAAAGCCCATGAAACCGATACCCTGCCCCAGCTGCAAGGCCCCCGTTCTACCTCACCGGATCTGCAGTAATTGCGGCGCCTACGGCAAGCGAGCAGCAGTTAAATCAATCGCTCGGGAAGAAGAGGAAGACGAATAGCTCTATTAAAACCCATGGCAGCCAGACAGCTTGGTAGAGGAATTGCGCTTCAGTCCCTTTATGAATGGGATTTTTACGGCCGCGAAGGCAACCTTGAAACAATTGTTGACCGTGACCTGGAAGAATTTGCTCCCGGCTTCAATGAACGTGATTTTGTTTTGAAAATTCTCCACGGGGTGTCTTCAAAGATAAAAGAGTTGGACGAAATTATTACTGTTTCTGCTCCCGAGTGGCCGATTGAAAAGCTGCCAATGGTTGACCGGAATGTTTTGCGAATCGGCCTTTTTGAGCTTTTATATGCAGACCGCAATGAAGTTCCCCCTAGAGTTGCCATTAACGAAGCGATTGAGCTGGCTAAAAATTACGGAGGCATTAACTCCGGTAAATTTATTAATGGCGTGCTAGGAACGGTTTATCGGGAAATCGGTGAACCAGACAAAAAGACGGCAAAACTACTGAAAGAAGAGAAGCCAAACGAACCCTCGTGAGTCCGGACCTAGATATCCTACAACGAAAAATCGGGTTTAAATTTAGAGATCTAAACTTCTTAAAAGAAGCGTTAACTCACCGCTCTTACTTAAACGAAAATCCTTCCTGGGAGCACGATAATAACGAGCGGCTTGAATTCTTGGGAGATGCCGTTCTCGAGCTCGTTATGACCGAGGAGCTTTTTACCCGCTTTCCGGATAAAGAAGAAGGCGAACTCACCATCTATCGAGCTGGAATGGTCAATACCAAAAACCTGGCCTCTGTAGCGAAGGAGATCGGTTTACCAGAGCAAATTCTTTTATCTCGAGGGGAGGCCAAAAGTTTCGCTGGCCGCTCCAGGGAAAGCATTTCCGCCGATGCGGTTGAATCTTTAATTGGCGCTATCTACCTTGACGAAAGTTACCGAGCGGCCAGCGAATTTATCCAAAAATTTATTGTCCCTGGGTTAGACAAGATTACTAAAGAAGGGGGCAAAGACCCAAAAAGCTTAGTTCAAGAAATTGCTCAGAGCAAACACAAGATTACTCCCAGCTACAAGGTGCACTCCGAGTCCGGCCCGGCTCACGAGCGAATTTTCAGGGTGGGCCTCTATTTTAACGGCGACCTCAAAGCCGAAGGCCAAGGAAATTCCAAACAGGAAGCCGAAACTGATGCGGCTAAGAGACTTCTCCAGGAGTTAAGAAAGCTTTAAGTATTCTGCTTTCTAATTTCTATTTTCTCCTAGCTCTGGCATAATGGGAGCGATTATGCCGAAATTCGTCCATCTCCACACCCACACCCACTACTCCCTTCTTGATGGTCTCTCCAAGATTGACTCACTGGTTCTTCGCGCCAAAGAACTCGGGATGGAGGCGCTCGCCATCACCGATCACGGCAACCTCTACGGCTCAGTTGAATTTTATAAGAAAGCAAAAGCGGTTGGCATTAAACCCATTATCGGTGTTGAAGCTTATGTCGCTAGGCATTCCCGCCTTTCCAAAGAACCAAAAATTGATAATGTCCGCTACCACCTCACCCTTCTTGCCAAAAACAAAGAGGGTTATCTTAACCTGGTTCAATTGGTTACCAAGTCCCACCTAGAGGGCTTCTACTACAAGCCGAGGATTGATAAAGAGCTTCTTGAAAAATATCACGAGGGTCTAATCTGTCTTTCTGGATGCTTCTCCGGTGAGGTGGCAAAACTTCTGCGAGCCGGAAAAAAGAGCGAAGCTGAAGATGTTATCAAGTATTATCATGGCTTATTCAGAGAAGATTACTACCTCGAAATCCAGCCCCACAATCCGGATACTCACGCGGACTTGATAGAATTTTCCAGAAAATTCGATATCCCCCTTGTTGCCACTCAAGATTCCCATTATCCAACGAGAGAGGATGCTCCCATTCACGACGTTCTCCTCGCCATCCAGACCAATAACCGGGTGGATGACGATGACCGGCTTACTTTTAAAGATCATGATTGTTCTTTCCGTTCCGGGGAAGAGATGGCCGAAATATTTAAAGATCTTCCGAAGGCGATTGAAAATACGGTGTATATCGCCGAAAAATGCAATTTTGAATTTGAATTGGGACGACTCATCTTACCTAAATATCCCCTACCTACAGGTAAAGATAGTAATAGCTATCTAAGGCAATTAGCCGAAGCCGGTGTTAAAGAAAGATATGGAAGCACAACTGATGAAATACAAGAAAGGCTCGTCCATGAGCTAACAACCATTGAAAAAATGGGGCTGGCTGATTTCTTCCTGATTACTCAAGACATGGTGAACTGGGCGAAGGACCACGGGATTGTAGTGGGTCCGGGCAGGGGCTCTGCTGGAAGCAGCCTGGTTTCTTATGCTCTCGGAATTACTGAGATGGACCCAATAAAATACGGCCTCCTTTTTGAAAGATTCTTAAACCCCGAGAGAAACGAAATGCCTGACTTTGATATTGATTTTGCCGACAACCGTCGAGATGAAGTCGTCGGGTACTTGCGCGATAAATACGGGGAGGATCACGTCGCTCGAATTATTACTTTCGGAACTATGGCCGCTCGCGCCGCAGTCCGCGACGCCGGCCGAGCTATGGGACTTCCTTATTCTCTTTGTGACCGAATTGCCAAGCTAATTCCCTTTGTCGCCAATTTAGGTAAAGAAACTATTCCCCGATACATTGAAAAAGCGCCAGAATTAAAAGAGCTTTACCGGACTGACCCTCAAGTCAAGAATCTTTTAGACATTGCAACTAAGCTTGAGGGGGTAGCTCGCCATGTTTCAGTCCACGCCTGCGGTACTGTCATCACCGAAGAGCCGCTCACGCACTACCTCCCCCTCCAGCGCGCGCCTCAGGATGAAAATTTGATCGTTACTCAGATCGAGATGCACGGAGTGGAAGACTTAGGACTCTTAAAGATTGATCTCTTGGGGTTAAGAAATCTCACTATCATCGAAGAGACTTTGAGGCTGGTAAAAGAGTTACGAGGAGAAGAAATTAAAATTTCCGAAATTCCACTTGATGATAAAAAAACTTATGAATTCCTTCAGGCGGCAGAAACAACCGGAGTCTTTCAATTTGAATCAGCCGGCATGCGCCGCTATATGAAGGAGATCAAACCGACCGACCTGGAAGATCTCATTGCTTTAGTAGCCCTCTACCGTCCCGGACCGATGGAACTGATTCCCTCATTCATCAAGCGGAAATTTGGCGAAGAAAAAGTGACCTACCTCCATCCAAAACTTGAACCGATTCTTAAGAATACCTACGGCATTGGCGTTTACCAGGAACAAATGATGAGAATTGCCACTGACTTGGCGAGCTTCACCTTACCTGAAGCTGACACCTTGCGGAAAGCCATCGGAAAAAAAATTAAGTCCCTTTTGGATAAGCAGAAAGAGAAACTAATTGATGGGATGATTAAAAACGGTATTAGCCCGAAAACAGCCGAGCGAATTTGGGACTTATTCCCGCCTTTTGCCCGATACGGTTTTAACCGTACTCACGCGGTAGCTTACGCATTAATCGGTTACCAAACCGCCTACTTGAAGGCTTACTATCCGGTGGAGTTTACAACCGCCCTCTTAAATAACTCTGCTTCTGACGTAGAACGCATTGCCTTTCTTGTTCAAGAAGCTAACCGGATGGAAATTAAAGTCCTTCCGCCGGATGTGAACCTTAGCGGGGGTGAATTTACCCCCGAAGACAAGAACATTCGTTTCGGCTTATCGGCCATTAAAAATGTAGGTGCCAATATCGCGGAGATAATCGTTGAAGAGAGATTAAGAAGCGGCCCTTACGAGGGGCTTACTGATTTTACCGGAAGAATTCGTCCCTATGGCCTGAATAAAAGAGTTCTTGAGTCGTTAGTTAAAAGCGGCGCCCTTGATTCTCTGGGAACCGAAAGAATGACCGCCCTCTTGAATGTTGACCTTATTTTAAAAACAGCCGGAGGCGTGAAGCCCGCTCACAACCACCAGTCCCTTTTTGGCGGCAATCATAAATTTGAAATTCGGTTAACGTCTGCCCCCCAGCCCGCAACGCGCACCGAAAAAATTACCTGGGAAAAGGAACTCCTGGGGCTCTACGTCACTGACCATCCCTTAAACGGATATTTAGCTAATAATCCCAACAGCAATACCGTCCCTATAGAGACGCTGGCCAATGATCAAATGGACGGGAGAACTGTGAAGATTTGCGGCGTTATTTCAAAAATCCAGCGGGTCCAGACCCGGAACGGCAGTCCGATGCTCTTTGTGAAAGTCGAAGACCTAAGCGATAATATAGAAATACTCGTCTTTTCAGACGCGCTGGGCAAGGATCCTTACTTGTGGCAGGAAAACAAACCGGTCATTATTGACGGCAGAATCTCCAGAAAAGACGGTGAAGTGAAACTAATATGCCTCAGAGCAGAAGCAATAAACATCTAAAGGAGAACTCCCAAGCGAGGGATCATAAACGGCTGGGTATAGAGCTTGATCTTTTTACTTTTTCGGACCTCGTTGGCAGCGGATTGCCCCTCTGGACACCGAGAGGCACGTTGCTCCGGGATCTTTTAGACAACCTGGTCTGGGAGCTAAGAAAAAAAGAGGGCTACGAGAGAGTGGATATTCCCCATCTGGCAAAAAAAGAGCTGTACCAAAAGAGCGGCCACTGGGAAAAATTCAAAGATGATTTGTTTAAAATCACTACCCGGGAAAAACACATCTTCGCCCTAAAGCCGATGAACTGTCCTCACCATACTCAAATCTATGCCCGCAAGGTCCACAGCTATCGCGAGCTACCCCAACGATACGCCACAACCACTAAAGTTTACCGAGATGAACAGACTGGCGAGCTCTCTGGACTATCACGTGTGAGAGCTATCACTCAAGATGATGCCCATGTTTTCTGCCGTAAACCTCAACTAAAAGAGGAAGTTGAAAAAATCTGGTCCATTATTAAATTGTTTTACGCGGCAGTTGGTTTTACTAATCTTGAAGTTCGGCTTTCTCTCCATGACCCGAAAAAACAAAAACAATATCTTGGAACACCGGAGATGTGGCGTGAAGCAGAAACAGAACTCCGCGCGATTATAAAGAAGCTCAAAGCAAAAGCAACTGAAGCAAAAGGAGAAGCCGCCTTTTACGGACCAAAGATTGATTTTATGGCTAAGGATTCCCTTAACCGTGAATGGCAATTAGCCACTATTCAACTGGATCTTAACATGCCCGAGAGATTCAATTTAACTTGTATCAACGAGAAGGGACAACCGGAGCGGATTGCTATGATTCACGCTGCCATTATGGGTTCGATTGAGCGCTATTTGGCAATCCTAATAGAACATTTTGCCGGCGCTTTCCCAACTTGGCTTTCTCCAGTCCAAGTTTCAGTGCTGGCTATTAGCGTCAAACAGCACTCTTATGCTAAAAAAATCGCTGACTCCCTCCGCAAGGAAAATGTTAGAGCTGAACTGACAGAAGCTGATGAAACTATTGGAAAACGAATCCGCCAAGGTGAACTCCAAAAAATCCCCTATCTTTTAATAGTCGGGGATAAAGAAGTAAAGGCAAAATCAGTTGCCGTGCGAAAAAGAGGCAAAGGCGACATCGGTGCCCAAAAATTTAACAAATTTGTTGAAACCCTCAAAAAAGAAATCTCAAGCAAAACCTCTTCCTAGGGTACTTGTAATCGTCGGCCCTACTGCCTCCGGAAAAACCAGTCTGGGAATCAAGCTCGCCAAGAAATTCAATGGCGAGATTGTCTCTGCCGACTCTCGCCAAATTTATCGGGGGCTTGATATTGGAACGGCAAAACCAACTCTAAAAGAACGCCAGACAACTCCCCATCACCTCATTGATGTGAGATACCCGAATCGATCTTACACTGTTGCCCAATACAAGAGGGACTGTCTAAAATCTATTAGGCAGATCCTTAACAAAAATAAGTTGCCAATAATCGTCGGCGGCACTGGCCTCTATATCAAAGCTGTCGTTCACAATCTCACTATCCCTAGAGTTATGGCCGATCCTCTTTTACGGAAAGAGCTAGAGCAAGAACTTCAAGACAGAGGGTTAGATTTCCTCTACAACGAGCTTATTAAGTTCGATCCGGAAGCCGCCTACATTGTGGATCCTTGTAACCCCCGGAGGGTCATCCGAGCGCTGGAAATTACATTAAGCACCAAAAAAACTTTTTCGGAAAACCGTCGCCAAGGCAAACCGCTTTTTAACTTTTTGCAAATTGGCATCAATCGGCCGAGTGAAAAATTAAAAGAGCGCATCAATAAAAGGATTGATGCAATGATAGCGACAGGGTTAATCGAAGAAGTAAAAAACCTCATTAAAAAATATCCAGTAAAGACAACTGCCTTTGAAGCGATCGGTTACCGGGAAATAATTAGCTATCTTCGGAAAGAAACTTCTCTAGAAGAAGCTGTAGAACTAATGAAGAAAAATAGTTGGCGCTTTGCCAAACGCCAAATGACGTGGTTCCGCAAGGATAAAAATATTCACTGGATCACTACCCCAAAAGAAGCTGAAAAACTGACCAGGGCATTCTTGGCTTAATCATCTACTATAGTAATTCAGCGATCGCTGAATTACTATAGTAAAGTTCAATTTTTGCTCTTATTTCTCGATTATCTTCTTTAATATCTCTTGCACGATTTGCGGGTTAGCCCGTCCTTTGGCCTCAGCCATCACTTGACCGACTAAGAACTGAAGGGAATTTGTTTTACCCTCCTTATAAGATTCAACTGCATCCCGGTTCTCATTAATTATCTTTTCCACAGTGTTCGTAATCTCTGATTCGTCAGAGATTTGAGTCAATCCTTTTTCTCCAATAATCTCATTAGGATCCATACCAGTCGCCGCCATTTCCCGTAGTATGACCTTAGCAATTCGGCTAGAAACATCACCTTTCAAAATAAGCACAACTAATTCCGCGAAATTTTCAGGCGTTGCCTTGGTATCCTGAATCCTAGCCCCTGATTCCTTGAGTAGCCCGACTAAATCACTGGTCAGGTAATTAGCAACAAGTTGAATACCTTTACTTTTGCCATTTTCCTCAAGAGCTAAAAATTCAGAAACCGCTTCTTCAAAGTATTCTGCCAAGTAGCGATCGCCTATTAAAACATCAGTTTGCTTTTCCGGTAAATTAAACTCCTGCTTGAACCTCTCTCGCTTTGCCTCCGGCAATTCCGGTAAAGAGCGTCTCAACTCTTCCAAATTAATAACCTCGGGGGTCGTTAATTCCATCGGCGGTAAATCAGGCTCTGGCAGATAACGGTAATCATGCGCCTCCTCTTTCCCTCTTTGAGAAACCGTTATTCCCTTCACTTCGTTCCATCCCCTAGTTTCTTGAATTACTTTCTCACCTTTTTCTAGAAGCTCCTTTTGTCTTTCAATTTCATGCACAAGCGCGTTTTTCACCGCCCGGAAAGAGTTAATGTTCTTAAGCTCTACTTTTGTCCCTAATTCTTCATGTCCCGCCGGTGCCACCGAAACATTGGCCTCCACCCGCATCTGGCCTTTTTCCATGTCCGCGTCGGAAATATCTAAGTATCTTAAAATTAATTGAACCTCTTTGCCGAACTCAAGCGCCTTTAGGGCCGAATCAATCACCGGTTCGGTTACAAGCTCAATCAACGGCACGCCCGCCCGATTAAAATCAACTAAGCTGTGATTACCTTCATGGAGTAATCGCGCCGTATCTTCTTCCAAATGAATTCGTCTAACCTGTACTCCCGAAAGCTCGCCGCCCTTTACTAGCGGCAGTTCATATTGTGAAATTTGATAGCCCTTTGGTAAATCAGGATAAAAATAGCTTTTCCTATCAAAACGGGAATGGTTTAGAATTTCTCCGCCTAAAGCCAATCCCAGTTTAATTACCTCCTCAATTGCCTTTCTGTTAATAGTGGGCATTACTCCCGGATGTCCCAAGCAAACCGGGCAGACATTAACGTTCGGCCTTGTTTCTAAAAAATCGTTAAGACAAGAACAAAACATCTTTGTCCTCGTCTTTAATTCCGCGTGGATCTCTAAGCCGATAGTTGTTTTATACTGAGACACTATAAGATATTCTAGAGCTAGTTCTCTTAACCTGCCACCTCGATCCCTAAATCGCGCCTCTGGCGCGGTCGGGCGATATTGAGTTTACTCAATATTTAGCCCCATTGATCTGGCAGTACCTTCAATAATTTTCTCTGCCGCCCCAATATCGTTAGCGTTTAGATCCTGCATTTTTTTCTCGGCAATGTCGCGCAGGTCGGCCCTCGTCACTTTACCAACATTCTCTTTCTTGGGCGTCTTAGAACCCTTCTCTAAACCGGCCGCTTTTCTCAATAAAAAGGAGGTCGGCGAAGTTTTAAGCTTGAAAGTGAAGCTTCGATCCTCATAGACAGTAATCTCCGCCGGAATAATCTCTCCTACTTTTTCCTTAGTCGCCTCGTTAAATTGATTGCAAAAATCCTGGATGCTCACCCCATGCTGACCCAAAGCCGGCCCGATGGGAGGGGCTGGATTTGCTTTCCCCGCCTCAATTTGGAGTTTTAATACTGTTTTAATTGGCTTTGCCATCCCTATAGTTTTTTAACTTGGAGGGAGTCAAGTTCAACTGCCGTATCTCGACCGAAAATCGGCACCAGCACTTTCACCCTCCCTTTATCCATATCTATTTCCGCCACTTTACCGTCATAGTCCTTAAAGGGACCGTCAATGATTCTCACCGTTTCACCGACGCTAACATCAAACTTAAATTTCGGCTCGTCCTCGCTCATTCGAGCCATCAAGCTCTCAATCTCCCCGTAAGAAAGGGGGGTTGGACTAGTGGTATCTGCCCCAACAAATCCCGTCACTCGAGGAGTGTTTCTTACCACATACCAAGAATCCGGCTCCATAACCATCTCTACTAAAACATAGCCGGGATAGATTTTCTCTTCTACCGTCACCCGCTTGCCGCTTCTTATTTTAATCTTTTTTTCCTTGGGAACGATAATTCGGAAAACTTTATCATTCATCCCCAGTGAATCAACTCGCTGCCTTAAGTAACGACTAACGGCATCTTCGTAGCCAGCATAGGTATGAACCGCATACCAGCGGTGAACCCTTGATTCTTCTTCTACTTTTTTCTGAGGTATCTGAGACATAAGTCCTGGTCTAGATTACAAACCTTTTCAAAATAGTTGAAAAGAGGAAGTCCAAAGAACCCAAAAAGGCGGCCACTATTAGAGAGAGGGATATCACTACGAGCGACAACTTGACCGCATCTTTTCGGCTAGGCCAATTAATTCGCTGGAATTCGCGCCTTAGTTCTTTTAAGTACAGACTAAATCTTCCCACAGCGCGGATAATAACCCATCACACCCTAGATGTCCAGATTCTTGACCGAGGTGGCGTGAACTTGGATAAAGTGCTTCCGCGGCTCAACATCATCCCCCATCAAGAGATCGAACATCCTATCCGCTTCTCTTGCATCCTCAACTGCCACCACCTTTAAGCTTCGCTTCTCTGGATTCATCGTCGTTTCCCAAAGCTGATCCGGATTCATCTCCCCTAAACCTTTATAGCGCTGAATAGATAGGCCCACGCTGCCCTTTAACTCTCCCAGAACTTTGTCTCTCTCGGCGTCAGTGTAGGCATAACTTACTGCTTTCCCTTTCTGAATCCGGTAAAGAGGGGGCAGAGCCACATAGAGATACCCGCTTTCAATTATTTGAGGGAAGTAACGGAAGAATAAAGTCAAAAGCAGCGTCCGAATATGAGAACCATCCACGTCAGCATCCGTCATAATAATCACTTTGTGATAACGGATTTTACTTAAGTCAAACTCATCGGCAATCGCCGTCCCCAGAGCAATGACGAGAGATGCCATTTCTTTATTCGCCAAAATTTTATCAATTCTCGCTCGTTCAGAATTCAATATCTTCCCTCGAAGAGGTAAAATCGCTTGCACTCTCCTGTCTCGGGCTTGCTTAGCCGACCCTCCGGCTGAATCTCCTTCAACAATAAAGATCTCTGCTTCTTCAGCTGAAGTCCCTTTCTGGCAATCAGCCAATTTCCCCGGCAGGGTCAGTCCCTCAAGAGCACCTTTACGCAAAACAGTTTCTTTGGCAGCTTTGGCCGCCAATCGGGCTCTGGCCGCTAACATGGTCTTGGCAAGAATTGCCCTGGCGTCATTGGGACGGCTCTCCAAAAATTCCTTGAGAGCCAAGCCGACCACCGCCTCAACCGCTGTTCTCGCTTCTGGATTGCCCAGTCGCGCCTTTGTCTGCCCTTCAAACTGCGGCGCTTTTCCGTCCCCCCCAATTTTTACCGAAACGATTGCCACCATCCCCTCCCGAACATCATCTCCAGTTACATTCTCATCTCCTTTTTTAAAAACATTATTCGCCTTAGCATAATCATTGATTATTCTCGTAAGCGCTGATCGAAAACCGGTAATATGCATTCCGCCATCAGTAGTATTAATATTATTGGCGAAACTTAATTCAACCGTCTCGACCCCATCGTTGTAGCTCAAAGCTACCTCCACATCCATTCCTTCATATTCTCTCTGAACATGGAAAACATTGTCATGAACAACCTCATGGCCATCCTCGTTCAGATAATTAATGAAAGAGAGAAGCCCGCCGTCAAATTTAAAAGCGTAATAGTACGGCTTTGAAGAACGCTCATCAATAAGGGCGATGCGAAGCCCTTTAGTTAAATACGCCTGCTCCCGGAAGTGATCTAAAATCTGTTTCCGGTCAAATTCAGGTTTAGAAAGAATTGTCTCGTCGGGAATAAAAGTAATCTTAGTGCCGCTTTTACTACCCTTCCCAACTTTTTTAACTTTCGCTTTTGGCTTACCCCGTTCGTATTCTTGTTCGTAGAGCATGCCATCACGGCAAACCTCGGCTTTCAGCCACGAGGAAAGAGCGTTCACTACCGAGACACCGACACCATGAAGTCCACCGGAAACTTTATATGACTCACCGCCAAACTTACCTCCGGCATGTAATGTTGTCATCACCGTTTCCAGCGCCGACTTCTTGGTTTGCTTATGTATATCCACTGGAATCCCGCGGCCGTTATCCTCTACGCTTACCATATTGTTTTTCAAAAGACGGACCTCGATTTCATTGGCAAAACCGGCCATTGCCTCATCAATGCTGTTGTCCACCACTTCCCAAATTAAGTGATGAAGTCCCTGGGCGCCGGTGGAGCCAATATACATTCCCGGCCTCTTTCTCACCGGCTCTAGGCCTTCAAGAACGTAAATATCCTTGGCAGTATAGGAGTTTTTCTCGTTATTACTAACTACTTTTTTAGGCATTTTTAGGCAAAAAAGAAACAAGCGAGCGCTTTTTCAACCCTCGAATTATACCAGAAAACTACTTTTAATTCAACCTACTGAAAGGCGAAATTTTGGCTTAAAAGCTAACTAAATTGGTTATCCAGTGACTGGACAATTGGCGCCCTCTCTCTGTTAAAATTAGGTACTAACCCTTGCAACGAAAAGTCGCATTACCGTAAACTGAGAAAACTATGGATATAGTCATACCCCGCGACGAAGAGAAAGCGTTGCTAGAGAAGCTGAAGTTGCGACGAGATACCGAGGCCAGGCGAATGATAAGATATCTTGAGATGCCAGACCTCTCACGCACTCCCGGAAGTCTGCTTTTTGAATTAGTCGAGAGAATAAAAAGCGTCCCCCTCCAAAAAAATTTCGACATAATCAATATTCCAGAAATTGTTCCGGTTGAAGTCAGCTTCGATCTATTCAATTTTGCACCCGACCACCCGAACAGGAGTAAATCAGATACATACTATGTTGACGACAAGAATATTCTGCGCACGCACGATACAGTATTTTGGTATTACTACTTGAACTTGCCAGAGATTAAAAAACGAATAGCAAATCGTGAAAGCATGGGGGCGCTCTGTTACGGCAAGGTGTACCGCAAAGACGAAATAGACCGTCATCACATGAATGTTTTCCATCAGATGGGCGGCTGGTATCTAAGACCGGCCAGCGACGGTATTTTCCAGATAGACGACCTAAAAAACATCCTCGCCGAAATTGTTAAAACTGTATTCGGCAAGGACGCTGTGTATCGCTTTAACGAAGACGTTTTCCCGTATACTGATCCTTCTCTTGAAGTTGAGGTTCAATCAGGAGGCGAATGGGTTGAGCTTCTCGGCGGCGGCATGCCAAAGAAAGCAGTGCTCGCAAATATGGGAGTCACGGGTTACAACGGCTGGGCATACGGTTTTGGGCTCGAACGACTTGCCATTGCCAGCATGAAGCTACCCGATATTCGACTTCTCTGGTCAGACGACGAACGCGTTAAGAAGCAACTTGTTCTCGGTCAACCGTTTGTTGAGGTTAGCAAGTACCCGCCGGTTATAAGAGATATTTCTTTTGTTGTAGATAAAAACTTTATTCCAAACGACTATTTCGATTTGGTTCGTGAGATAGCCAATGACCTAGTCGAAGAAGTGGAGCTGATAGATAAGTATGAGGATGAATCGAAATTTGGAAAGGATAAGACTAGCTACACCTACAGGATAATTTACAGAAGCGTGGACAGGACTCTCGTCGGCGAAGAAGTAGATAAACTTCATAAGACGCTCGAGGAAAAAACCGCATCTGTATTTGGAGCGATCGTAAGGTAGTTGCGGGTGTGAGAGAATCTCACAAAATTCACTGCTATACAGCAGTGAATTTTCTAAAACCCCTCGGTTTTAGTGTTTCCGCCAAGGGAAACTCCCGTTTCCCTACCCCTTCCCGTTCGA